>JAYEKT010000030.1:0-15762 GCA_034716735.1 Patescibacteria group bacterium | reverse complement strand
TTTTCAAAATTTTTCTACTGGCCTTGGGACAGGTATTTTAGAAAATCTTATTTCCTTCTCAATTGGCGATTGCGATCATCAATTCAATCCGGTTGGTATGGGTTTAATTGAACAACAACTCAATAAACTTCAACTCGGAGCATCAACCCAAAGTGTCCAGACAATAAAATTAAGATTGCTTATTGGGACACTTACGTCAAAAGTCCAATCAATTGTAAATGCTTTAAGAAGTGATTCTTCTGGGATATCTGCAAGTCTGAATATAATTACAGAAGGTGTTCAAGGCGTTCAATCATTAAAAGGCTCATTTTCTTTTGGGGATGTAATAAAAGGTGTTCACGGGATTCTTAATAATCTGTCTGCTTCAGCAACAGGCCAGCAGGCAGTAAAAAATATAATCGTTGCCGGAATTAATAAAACACAAGCATTGATAAATGCAATAACCCGTGGCGAAAACATTACCAGCGTTCAATCGATTGTGAATAAATTGGCATCTGATGCCAGAAGCGTTCAAATTGTTAAAAATATAATTGCGGAAAGCGTTGGAGGTATCCAAACGCTTATGACAGCATTAACGTTAGGGGAAACGTTAAAGGGCATTCAGGCCACCACCAATAATTTGCCAGATAATATTTCAGGTGTTGAACAATTAAAAATTCAGATTTCAAGTGGTGTTCAAAGTGTCCAGGGGTTACTGGGCGCATTAGTTAGGGGCGACAATATAAAAGGTGTTCAGGCGATACTTGACAAGCTGGCAAGTGACACGAGAGGTCTTCAATCGTTAAAGGGTATTCTTTCAGACGGCATTCAAGATGTTCAATCTTTGGTTAACGCTTTGACTCGTGGCGACAATATAAAAGGTGTTCAGGCGATACTTGACAAGCTGGCGGATAATTCTGGCGGGGTTCATTTATTGTTAAATCTTGTTGCGGAAGGTGTAGACAGTTTTCAAAAGATATTAATTACGTTGTCGGGAGAGCCTGCTCAAGGAATAAAGGCATTATTATTACAACTTCACCCATCTGATTTAATTCAGAATATGCAAGTGCTTATAAATGAAATGTATGAACAACAGATTCAATTTCATAGCACTTCATATGAAATTTATTTAGATGGTTCACCAATTTCCAAAAAAACAACAAGTGCAGTAATTGATTATAGCCAAAGTTCAATTCACAATACGATTACCATTACATCTGCTGACATGAATTTATTTCAAATTTCAGATCCGCAAACGCTTTCTGGGCAATCAAGAATAGAGGTGCAGATAGATGGTTCAAGGGTTATTTATTTTTTACTCGAAACACGATCAGGCGATGAACGATTTTTTGAATTATGGGGTAGAAGTATAAGCGCAAGGGATGATGCCCCTTATGCTAATGATTCTGATTTTACATTATCCGGCCCACAGCTTGCCTCGTCAATCGCAGAATCTTTACCTGTTTATGCGGCGGTTGACTGGGAAACAACAGACTGGGTTGTACCAGATGAATTTGAATATTCAGGGACACCGATTGACGGTATTTCTAAATTAGCACAAGCCATTGGCGCTGTTGTCAGATGCCAGGATGACGGAAGCCTTACTGTAAGAAATAGATATCCCGTGCGTCCTGTCAATATGGATGCCGCAACCGCTGATTCAGATTATGACAGGCAAGATATTTTAAAACTTAATTATAAATTTAATGAAAAGTCTGGATACAATGCTGTAATTGTTACAGGTAAAACAACAGATGTGTATTCGCCGGATATAGAAGTCGAAGAGTCTTCGCCGATTGTTGGCGATACTGTTCATGTCAGGGTTTATTGGGCAGATAAAAAACCATCAACAATATCACCGTATGTTACAGATGGCACAATAACTGATTTAGGTGATTTTGAAGAAACCTTAACCGAAACACTTGACTTTAAAGAAGGCATAGCAACTGTTTCAAAGCCAATTGAATCTGTTTCAACGACAACATGGATAGGTGATCTTGGTGGCTCGGTGGCGTATGTTGTGAACGAAAAAGATGTAATTATAGCTGACAACGCTTTTCGGGTTGGGACTGTAAAATATACAACAAAATATCAAAGGTTCAGGCTTACAGGGCATTCTGTTACACAATTGCTTGCCGTGTTGATGTATTCTGACATTCCAGATGTATATGTAAAAGTAAAAACATCAGCAGAAGATGAAAACCTTGCGCCAATGATTAGTGAATCATTATTGTCAACCGATGAAGCCGCAATCCAAAGGGGAACTGCCGAACTTGACAATATATTATATGACTCTCAGGAAATCCCGATTAGGATTGCTTATAATGTTAATAATGTTGACGGGAATCTTGTATATATAAATGATCCAAAGATAGATCATTCGGGAAATTACCACATAGATTCAGCAAAAATTATTTTCAATAAAATACAAGTCATAAATGAAATAGAGGCGCACAAATGTCTGGTATCTTAGCGTTATTAAATACAACAAAAAGTGAAGTAAAGCTTGGGCAGATTGACACATTGATTTCCGGCAATCAATATTATGTTTACATAGACGGCGTTAAAGTTAAGGCGGAAAAAGCAATTACGGATTCACTATATGATGGCGCTCAAGTTTTAATTAACAATACTGAAAATAAAAGATATATAATTGGTTTAACAAAAAGTTTTAAAGGGAGTGTTTTAAAGGAGGTAGTAATCAATGGCTAATACAAGTATAAGTATAAAATTTGTGACAAATGTGGATGATGTTGGAGCTGAACAAAACATTATCAAGGTCGAACTTGATGATGAATATAATAATAATGAAACAACTTTTAATTATGGGACAAAGGCATATTATCGAATATATCAGTACCCCGATTCTGGTTCGATGACTGTGTATCAAACACAATCTGATGGTACAATTACAGCAGAAGGAAGTGGTTCTGGAGATCAAGAAGAGCAGGTTACGTTTGCAAATACGAATACGGCAAGTTCGGGTTTCCCGATAAAGTCAATTACAGATACCACATGGCTTGGAAATGATCTTGGTGCTGTTTCCGGCACAGGAACGACCATTAAATCATCTCAGGTTGGCGTTGGTGTACTCAAGATTGAATACACAGCGGATTTTACAAGGCACGCTATAAGCGTTCCGACGCAAGGAGAATTGGAAGAATACACTGTGATTATTTATATTAACGGTAGCACCGATGAAACTTCAGACGATTATAACGATCCAAACGCATAGGCAGTGAAATAAACAATGCCAAACACAAGCCAAACAGTAACATTTGGGATTGAAGACTTAACCCCGGCGGCGCAAAGAAGTCTTGCTCTTGATTCGGATAAAAATGAAGAAGTATATGGTGAATCAAAGTCTTCTTTTGCGCCTAACGAAATTGCTTATTTAAAATTCTTATCATCTTCAGATTCGAATTATACGCCGTTATCAAGCGCTGGAACAATTAAAACCATTGGCACGGACATTCCTTATGAAATAACCGAAGATGTTGAATTTGTTAATTCAACGACAGGTTCGCTTTCTTATATTCCAAGCAGTGCTGTAACGTGGGAGTGGCTTGGCAACGATGGCGGTACACCATTATTTTATGATTTAACAGCGGCGGTTTCCGAGGCGGTTGTTGGTATTTTACAATGCACTTATAATACGCTTGGGGATAGACTTTCTTTGTCACACACCGAAGCTATTGATGTTTTAGCTGTAATAAATCAAAATGATACAAACACGTCATTGACTGTTAGCTTTGAAGATGACGAAGAAGATGACGTGACACCCGAAGCATATACGATAACAGTGCTTGATTTATGTTCAGACCAGCCGGTTGCTAATGCAGAGGTTTATTTAGATGGCGTTTCAAAAGGCGAAACAAATTCAAATGGTATTGTAAATCTTGGAGATTTAATACCTGGTACAAGTTATGATTTAAAAGTTATAAAAGACGATTATGTTGATTCAGATGTTGATCCATTAAACAACGATTCTTTTACAGTGCCGACAAGCAGTAGTTAATATGGGTAATATTAAAACATATTTATGTCATAAATATAGAAGTGTCACAGAGATTGATAAAAATATTCTGTCCGGGGACGGCATTTCTGTATCTGACAATAATGTTGAAATGAAAATACAGCCTTTTGGTGGTTGTGGCTTAGTTGACGGAAACATCAGAACTCGGATTGTTTCTGATTCCGGTAATACCAACATGGTTGAATGTTTATCACCTTATATTGGCAGTGGGGGTTTGTCTTGGAAAAGAAACGCTTACAATTATGGTATCGGGGATTCTTTTTCAAGACGGGATAAATATATTGAGGTGTCTTTTACAAATCCCGATGATATCTGCCATTGGATACAAACTGGAATTTACAGAAAAAGGGTGAATGTCCCTTACAATTTTTATTTGAAAAACCCAACTTTTACTGGTGGGGAAATACCAATAAGCCAAACAAAATCTGACTATTATAGTTTAACATTCAATGACGAATACACACCGCTTCAAGTGCTTATTTTGCCTGGGGAATCTTTAAATTTGTTCTGGCGATTAAAATATGGAAATACTTACCATACTGGTTATGTTTCAGGTTGTTGGTTTCATACGCCCGCTATTACCGGCGGCACAATCGAAAGTTCTGCCGGGGAAGGGGCTGATGTTCAATACACCGTTGATTCACAAGCAGTAACACAACTTTGTGTTCCAAGTGATTTTGCTCAATATCAAACGGATTCATGGGTTTATTTGTTGAAAGTTAACAATACTGCTGCGTCAGAAACAGAACGCAGTTCTGATTACGGCGATGGCAGAGATGATGATACTGCTGACAGATCAACAGAAGTTGACGAAGATGTTTCTGAAAATACTTTTGCTCGATTAATCAATATTGAACGTGCCAAAGAAGGCATTGATCCGGTAACTATTAGCGCCAAATTACATATAGCCGCAGAAAGACACGCAAAAGATATGGCTGAAAATGAGTTTATGGCGCATATTGGCACGGACGGGTCTACTGCTACTGAACGTATTATTGATGCAGGATACTTGGATGATCCTCCATCAGAAAGTTGGAGTCATTTCGAAGGGGAAAATGTCGGGGCATACGCGAAATCAGCGACACAATTAATGGGCGGATGGATGAGTTCTCCTGGTCATAGAGCCAATATTCTCAACCCGGATTACCATGAAATATCAATTGCTGTGGATGAAAACAATGATGGACAAAAGTTTTTTGCATTAGAATTTGGCGGTCGTTCTGACAAAAACGATGGCGAGGAAGTCCCACCAGCAGGGGCAGATTCTTTAAATTATATGCTTGTCCCCATTACTGTCAATAGCCCGCCTACTGTAGTGGACGATTTTTTATTTGAAACTATTGATTATAATATGAAATCCGGGGACAATTTCAGCAAGTTTTTTGAAATGTCTTGTCATTATGGAACGATAAAAAGCGTTGACCATTTATTCGACAAGGCAAATGTTGAGATAGAAATAGACAATAATACTGAAACATATAACGACGTTGAGATTTTTTATCATTGCCACGAATCAGAAGAAGTTGCAGGGGGAGGTGCAGCTTTTAGTCCTGACGACGAAGTTGTTGTGCTTAACGATTACGGAAAAACTGCACCATCGGCGTCTGATTTAACAATAATTGGTTTTAAAAATGGATTAAAGCATTGCAAATTTCAGTTTAAAATTTACAGGGATTCTGAAAATGGTTCGGGGGAAGAATTCGGAACTTTAATTGATGATGCTTATAGCCCAACTTTTACAATAACGGGTTCGGATGGACATGTCTGTAACAATTATGCCACATACGACACGGAAACAGAATATTGGATTATAACATTTTATGTAACTCCGGAAGTATCCGAATTTTGGGTTGAATGGGAAGTTGAAAAATCTATTCCGACTCAATACGCTGTGGATGAAACCGTTGATTATATTTATAAAACTTCCGAGAAGGAAGAACTTGATGATTTAATAACTATTGGAAAATATATTGTAAATGCGCCTTATTGGGACGAGGCGCTTATAGAAGAAATACCTTTAAATCATTATACTCCTCTTTTGTGGATTGATACAGACGGGACAGAAAAAGAATTTACTGTTATTAGAAAGATAGGGTATGATGTATGGCAAGCCCCACCCTTGTGTGATCCGCCTAATCAGTATTATTTGTATTGCACAGAAAGTGATCGTTTGTTTTTCGCCTCAAACTACATGATATTTATGCATTGCAATGATTATTATCAAGTACAGGATGGTAAATATAATGGGTGGGGCGGTTTTTCCACATTAAATAGTTGTAGGGTTTATAAGTTTATAAAAACTTCAGTTTCTTTTAATGCAACCGTAACGTTTAATACTCCATTTAATATAGCGGGGGGGACAGATGAGTTTGGGCATAGTTGCGAAGATGATACATCCATAACCTTTTATGTAAATGGCGAAGAAGCATTTTCAATGCGAATGAAACATTATATCCCTGCCCCTTGGCAACCATGGGCTGAACTTTGGCAACAGGAACCCGGCGGGCCAGAATATAATTGTAAAATAGGATATACTCCTACATGCTCAGTATTGGATTTCCCAATTGTACAAAAACAAGTTTGGGTTACTCCTGCTCCATCTGCGATTAGTGAGTATCAAGGAATAATAGAAATAGAGGCTGTTGTTACAAGTTCAACAAGGGAATATGAGGTAGTGCGTTCTATGATTAGTTGCGACTGGTTCTCTTTCGATTTTGATTTTGAATAATATAGGTTTTAGTTTAAGATATAAATATTTATTGCAACCAATAAAAAAACAATATACAGTAATATTAATCTCTTTAATACCACATAAAGGATAAAGGGGGAACACCAAGATGCCAACATACCGAAATGATTCAACCACAAAAAGTTTTTTGGTTAAAAACACTGATGGCAATATAGTCTCAGTCTCACCGAGCGAAACAGTCGAAACCTATTTTGACCAATCTTCTCTTTCAGACCTTACCGAAACCTTAGCCTCTCCTTATTACAACCCTGTTTTAGCTACAACATATCTTTCCGGTGCTTCAACGGGTGAGGTTGCCCTAAATGCTTTAACGGATGAGCTTGAAATTTACAACAAATCCAGCGCCACAATTTCCGTGTTTCTTACAGCAGGTGCAAACAATCCAATTGTTGTACCGGCAAACGCTTCAAGAGCAATTGACGATATTAAAAATAAGTCAGTCGGGAATGTGCTTTTTCAATTTTCGTCAACAGTTGCGTCTGGCGAATTGTTTATTACTGAAAAGCGATAGGGGGAGACATGAAAAAAATATTTATATATTTAATTTTTGCAATAATACTTTGTTCGTCTGCGGTGTTTGCAGATACGAGTATTGAACCGATACCGGAAGAACCTACGTCTTCAAATGTGGGCGATGCCATTTCTGATGCTGATGAGATATCAACCGCACCGCAGGATACATGGGATATTGCAATATTGGTTAGTGGGGTATTGAAACGATGGGGTTACGATAGTCTCGTAACTGCTATGGATGCTTTGTTTTTGACCCCGACTGAAGGCGACGCGGCATATGAGGCCGAAATTGATGACTCCGCCGGTCTCAAATCCGCCTTATCCGATGAACTTGACGGTGGCAGTAAAGCGGTATTTGCCGATTCGTTTGCAACCGGCGCCGCAGATAATGGTGTGATGCCCACGAAAGGTTATGTGGATGATAACAGCGGCGGTGTAGATTCCGGGACAGATCCGACAACCACAAGCTCGACTATGGCGATTGACACAAATGACCATCAAATTATAGTCAATGATTTGGTTTATGCTTCTGAGAACAAATTGATTTACGGAGCAATCCCGGACATCGACAATCAACCGTCATCCGTGATTCCGTTGTTTCACTTTGCATCTGAAGTATTTCCGTTTGGTGTTACAATCACTAATTTCAATATTACAAATAAAGACCTTGCAAGCTCCGGTAGTAATTACAGGTTTATGGCGGAAAAATGGAGCGCGGCAAGTGGTGGAACGGCTGATGCTCATGTGGCTGATATGTTTTCGGCGGAAGCAGACTTCGGGACAACATTGTATCAGTATTCAACTGCGGTCTTTAATGTCGGTACTGTTCCGGCAGGAGGCAAGATCAAGCTGGATATTAACGACACCGATTGGGCGGCTGAAGATTTTGATATGCTTGACTGGACGTTGACATTTACCGTGACCCATGGGGATTAAGAATGAGAAAATTAATTATAACTTGCATGGTTTTTGGGATTTGTTTTTTATTTTATGTTGTTTGTTGTGCGGAACCAATAGCTATAAGCCGGTCTGTTGAAAAAGTTGATGCCACGACTTATCGCAGTTATGCCGGAAATAAATATTACAAAGACAAACTCGGTGAATATCACATGATTGACGGCAAATATATAAAAGCCGATTCGATAGCTGCTATACCCACGACGACAAGAGAAAAATGTAACGGTGTTGTTAAACTCAGAAATGACGGGCTTAAAACAGAATATATGTCTTTGTATCCTGATGAAACCTATGGATTGCCTGACAGCGATAAAATGGCGGAATACATGAAATGGGAGCTGGTTGATTTTAAATTTGATGATGTAAGCATTCCTATTAACACGACTTCTATCAGCAAAGATGGTGATTATGTTTATGATGTGGGGTCAGTTAAAATCTATGGTGATGAAAATTTAAACAGGCAGCTTATATCATGGCCAGATAAATGCAAAGCAGGAGTTTTAATTTTTAAAATTACGGTAAAGGGGCTTAACTTTACGTATGATATTACATCAGACACTTACATAATCACATCTAAAAATTCAGGTGATTTCAGGTTTAGAATACGTAAACCTGTGTTCGCGGATAAAAATTATCGCCCTCTTAATAATAGCGACACCACTCGTATAAACGATTTTTATGGTCTTATTGATCACACTCTCGTAGACAATCACGATGGGACCTGGACATACACCAAAACCACAAAAGATTTGTTGGGCGTAACAATTCCAGAAGGCAGTTATATTGACGCTGAAATAGTGTACAGCTCAACGAAAGATGGATATGTCCGAACAACTTTTCAAGCAACTTGGGCGGATGCGCATGATGCTGCAACCGGAGACTCTGTGAGTGATAATGACAATAGCTTAAATTATGCTTTTGAGACTTGTTATAGTTTGTCTCAGTACTTTGCGAGTAGAGGTTATTTTTATTTCTTAACCTCTAGTATACCTGGCAATATTGTCACAGTTGATTTAAAAGGATATGCAATTAATCTTGCAGTGGCACAAACAATATATGCCATGAAAGGTACGCAAGCAGACACTTTAACAACTGCTGATTTTGATGCTTTTAGTGGGTCTGCTTATGGCAGCACAACGTGGACAGCGGGGGCGTATAGAACCATTAGTTTTAACAGTACCGGAATATCAGAAATTAATCAATCCGGTACAACAAAAATTTGTTTGCGTATGGATAAAGACTATAATGACGTAGCTCCCACTGCCTGTAATCAACGTAATGGAATATATTTTGCTGATAATACAGGTACGGACAAAGACCCATATTTGGAAATAACGGTATCAGCGGGAGGAGCCCCGACGCTGCCAGTGGTAACTTATGGATTTTAAAAATGAATAAAGAAAAGGATAAATTATGTTGTCAATCCCGGAAACGTTAATCAGCGCGGTATTATTTGCAGTTATAAATATTTTCGGGACTTATAAACTGTTCGGCTGGCGGTTATCGAAAGTCGAATCCGTAGCCAATGCCGCTTTGCCTGCGAGGGATTGCGAAAAAATAATTATTGCCAAATACGGCAAACCGGTGAGAACAGTGGAAGGGATTGAAGCAACAATGGACGCAAATATAACAAGCTTTCATGAATGTATGAATGAAATCAAGAAGGACCTGGGTACAATACATACCGATATCGCAATAATTAAATCCGATATCAAACATATTAAAGACACGAAAAATGAGGACATACAGAAAAATATTGAAAATGCAATGCGGGAAATAGTAAAAGAGGTTAAAAAGGATTGATGTATAAGCCTAATTATTTTGAGTTATACGAATTTTTACCAAAGGATTTTTATAATGAAATGTATCCTGTCCATGGCGAAAAATTATGGTTAATGTGGCCAAGAGAATTACTTTGGACAGCCTATAAATTACGAGTAGTATATGGTAAAATGCAAGGGAACACATGGTATGATAAACCGGAAAATCAGGAATCTTGTCAATGGCGAGGGTGGCGACCTGTTGATTGTCCGGTAGGTGCTAAATTATCAGATCATAAGTGGGGCAGGGCTTTGGATTTGTTTCCTCTTGAAACCACGGCGGATGCTATCAGGTGGGATTGTTTGCAACACCCACATGAACCACTGTTTACGCACATTACCGCAATTGAAGAAAAGGTGCCATGGTTTCATTTTGCAATTAGGAATCATGATAAAATTTATCAAGGAATTCAGGTATTCTGATGTATAAAAAATACTGCCCTCTATATTTAGAACCAATCTACAGGTTTGAATTGTGCGGAAGAATAAAGAAAGAGCCTGGGGGAAGAACACAAAGGGTATATGTTACATTATGGACTGAAGATGTATGGTGGAAGCTATGGACGTGGTGTTTTACATTCCATTTTTGGCCTTTTCTGTGTGAGGAGAAAATGCAATGAAATTATCCACTAAAGCATATCGTAAAACAGGGAAAAATTTACAAAATTATGATTTTGATACGATTTTTATTCCACCAGTGAATAGATACGCAGGATGGTCGTTATGAAAACTTGTCAACACTGTACCCCCATTTGCGATTTTTGCAGGATGTTTAATGCCGACGATAATAATAAAAACCCATGCACTCTTGACGGATATTGTATTTTTCACGAACGTGAGGTCGATCTTTTAAATGTTTGCGATGATTTTATTTGTAATCTTTATAAATGTGAGAGAATGAAGATGATATAAAAAATTTTGAAAATAATGTCTTGCATTTTGTCTTGCATTATGAAACAATAAAAATATGAAAAAATCAATCTCATTTACATTTCGGATGACCCCGGAGCAATATATTATGCTAAAAATCATGGCTGACAGACAGCATATATCTCTGGGACGGGTGCTTCGTGACAAGCTCGATCGGGACCCTGTGTCTCAGTGGAATCGGGCATACCAGGAACGAAAAAAATGAAACAAATACCGGAAGAGCTGCTTGAAAATTTAATAGACAACACCCGCGATCAGTTGGGTTCGGCGATGGCATTGGCGGGCACGTCAAAAAGAAATGATGCTGTGATAGCGGATTTGGAACAGGATTTAAATGATGCCGAAGAGATATTGTACAATAAGAAAAGTTTATTATAAAATGGTGAAAAAATTATGAATAAACTACCGTTAAAATCATGGGAAGAACATGATTGTTTAACAAAAGCAAGGAAGTGGTATTGTCATAAATCTGGTGAAATTCGTAAGGCGAAAAGAAGATATTCAAAGCGAGTTCGCAGATGGGGAAAATGCGAAGCTTTAAACCAAATAGAAGAAATGTGGGTACTATGGTGAATAAAATAATAAATATATTCAAAACACCGTTTAAATTTATCTTCTGGACATTTGATGAGACTAAAAAACGGTGCCCCGACAAACCGTTTACTATGTGGTGTGTTTTTGGCATTTCAAATTTGATACTCTTGGCGCTTATTTATTTTTTCTCTTGCAAAGTACCTGAATTTATTAAGTTTGTGGCGGGGGTATTGTAATGTGGAAAAAGTTTTTAATAGTTTGGTATTATTTTTGGGGCGATTTAATTTCCCGACTGATGTACTGGTTGGATTTGGGATTTGCCTATCCGTTATATAATAAATGGATGTGCAAGTCAGCGGACATGGATATTAATAATTGGTGGTGGGAAATTGATGAAACGATTTTTTGAAATAGCGATTCCGCTATCTTGCATATTTATTGTCGGCATGGTAACATTTGTGCCGGTAGTAACAGTAGCCCGCTTTGGGTTTGTTTTAAAAACAATAAAAGGAGAAAACCATGGCAAAAAAAGGTGTACCACAAAAAAATGGAGAAGGTAAAGGAAAAGGGCAGACTGGACGTGGCGGATGTAAAAATCCAAACGGCGGACGTAAAGGCCGGAATAAATGATAGTAAGTATTACAATAAATCGATGCGGGGGAGTGTTCTTATATTAGTGATACACTGTCCTTTCAATGTCTATGTGCGCCGTCTATGTATTATGGACGGAAGGTTGATATATGGACAATTCCCGAACGGTGCCCATTATTAGACATTCCTAATTATTTTAATATGAAAATCGACAATGATAAATAATGATATGTTTGTCATAGACGGGGCAGGCTGGACGCAGTTAAACGCGCAACTTGGTTTGTATATTTCCTGGTGGATGTGGTTATACGAGAAAGAAGATGAGAAAGAATTTGATGTGATAGGAAGAAAAAAATGTCTGGATATTATTAAAAAAAAGGGGAGGCAAGATATGAATAAGGAAGGGCCGAAATAAATGAGAAAGAAAATGATGAATGAAGAAATAATATTTGATAATGAAGAAATTTGCGATGTATGCGGTAAGCAAGGGGCTTTTGATTTTATGGGTGATTGCCTTTGCCCTGAATGTTCCGATACCATCGCAATGAGAGATATAAAAAATTCTAAGCCTGATATACCAAGGTCGTAATGTGGCATCCCATAAAAAATTGGATATTAAAAAATAATATCCACAAGCAACAGAAAAAAGAAATCAAACGAGTATTTTCCGGTGTGCCTGAAGATGAAGATCTTGAGCAGAAACGCAGGCGGCAACGCCGGGAAGTCGGCAGAATACAAGATTGGTTAAAGGATAAAGAATGAACGCAAAAATAGAAAAAAAATATCTTGACGCTGTTATTAAAACACTCGATTTTGACTTTGAAGAAGGTGGTATAAATAGACAAGAATTGGAATGTTTAGTTTTCATAATGGCCTTAAATTTTCGATTATTTACGATGTCCAATTTATCATATGATGCATATAACGGAATTGAGAAAGGTTTGGAAGATATCTCAAAAATGGTTAAAAAATTAAACCCACATAAACAAATTGATACGCAGGGCATGAATCTTTTTGGAAATGAGTATGAGAGAATAGATTCAGCTATAATCGCCGACAAAGCAGATTCAGCCAGATCTACAAGGGGGTAATATGAGTTTATCACCGATGACCAATAAAGAATATATTATTTTAATCTTAAAGCATAGGTATCATTATATTAAAAGCAAATTTAAAAAACAAGAAGAAGATAATGGAAATACATCTAACAAAAAAGGACTTTAACATTGATTGGTTTTCCGGGACGGGGGCCGGTGGGCAGCACCGCAATAAACATCAAAATTGTTGCCGAATTACTCACATTGAATCCGGGATTTTTGCTATCGGTACGGGTAAGGAACGAACAATGAATTTGCGGACCGCTTTTACAACATTGGCGGATCGAGTAATTCGTTGGCTTCAATCAAAAAACATTAATACTATTCCTAATATTAATCGTAGCGTTATAAGAAATTATAATGAATCCAGAAATGAAGTACATGATAAAATATCAGGACTTAAAATGCCATACAAATCAATTGTTGTTGGAAATAATATTACTCCTATGCTTGAGGCCCGCAGGGGTGTTATGAACAAGTCTGTTAATGTAGAAACTGATGAAACCAATCCGGCGAGGGGTTAAAATGCACATATTATCAATCTCAATAGATGACCTGGAAGAGAAATATCTTGATGACGAAATATCCCGCATGGACAATATGGAGCGGTTTACACGGATTGAGCAGGAAACATTGTCGTTTATGATTAATATAATAGAGAGGGTGGCAAGTGTAATGCCGGACGGATTGTCCTTAAAAGCCCGACAAACTTTAAGTCAGGGATTAGTAGAAATTCAGAATATGTTAAAGGACATGGAGTAAAATCTAATGATTTTCGACAAGGAGGAAGTTATGTTGGTTAAATTAGCAATGAAAGTTTTAAGCAGGGCGATGAAAAAAGATCCCGGATATGCGTGGGGCTGGCATTGTAATATTGCGATGGTAGCACAAGATGCTGGTGCTGCACATCATGAAGCAAATATTAGAACTTGTGCTTTCATGAAGAGTGTATTTGGAATAGATACTTTAAAAAGAAAAAGATTACCTTAAAATGAAAACTCAAAACAAAATTGATATTTCCATTGTTTCGATTATCCTTACTGTTGTTGCCCTTATATTGTTTTGCTCGTACCAAGTAGCCTGGGGGGCGTGAGAGGGCAAACAACTGACCGTTGGTGGTAATAAACATTTCAAGGAGGTGATGATATGAAAAAATTATCTATTTTAGTTCTGATTTTGGGTTTTCTGTTTATCGGGTGCGCCCACAATGAGCATATGGCAAGTATCGAAAAAGCACGGTGGGAGGCTTACGGCCAAGCTATGAAGGCATATTATAACAACCTGCCGGAAAATCGCAGAGAACTTATCAATTTGCAACTAGATGAATCGGGGAAATTGCAAGGCTTAAAGGTATATGATTCAAAAACAGCGCAGCTACCCCTGCCAAACGAACCACGGGAAATTAAGCCATGGGCGTCACAAATGACGGACAGCGTAGCCAATAGTAAGGTCGTTGAGACAGCTATAAAATGGACTGCCGGCTTGTTTGCTGTTAAGATTATCACCGACAATGCAGGCCACAATACCAGTGGGTCATATAATTCTGACAGACATGATGTCACCACAACCACAGATGACAGCATTAAAGATAGTTATAATGATAGCCGCCAGATTGACGAGTCTGTCAATACTGATACTGCAAATTCTAACAATATTTCCGATTCCAATAATCCAATCGATAATTCTCAGCATGATAGCAATAACCACGATGAGCAGTGGATGGACAACCGGGAGAATTACGAGAACGATCAGCGGGAGAATTACGAAAACCAGCAAGATGATAACCGGGAAAATTATGATAATGATCAGCCGAATTATCAGGATCAATATTCCGGAGATTTTGAAAACATACCAGAAATAACGGAGCCGTAAAAAGTGAAGAACTGGCATTTTAAATATTCCTGGGATATGGTTATTGTTGAAAAGTTTGTCCGTAAACTGATTAAAAAATTTAAAAAATGGAGGTTAAAAAATGTGGCAAAAAATTAAACTGTTTTTTACGAAGATTAAACCGGACCTGTTACGATTTTTAAAAGCTGCAATAAAAATGGCAATCGATATATTATTACCGATTGCATTAGATGCGGTTGTAAAAGCCGAAGCGCACGGCGGAACAGGTAACGAAAAATTTAACTATGCTTTGGAATACATGCAAAAAGAGGTTCCTGATGCAGCGATAGGAAAGGTTAAATCAGCAATTCAAGACGCATGGCTGATAAAAGAAGCAGAAGGCTGGAAATAGGTAATGGTAACATAAGCTGGTATCGAATAAAGTCTGAAATATGGCCTCTCAGTGGGTCTGGTCTTTTAACTCGTGTCAGCATTGCGTCGACGGATGGAAGCGTTAAAATATAAAATAACAATATGATTATTCTTTACCCGGTAGGATGTCCCACACATTACACATTTTTTCACTTTTAAGCCTCCTGAACGATTAAAATCAGCAGCCGAAGCTACTTTTGTTTTTTATATTCATCAGACCGTTGAGAAGCACAGTATGCTAAAAATGCCTTGCCTGCTTCGGTCTGCTGTATTGGCTTGTTAGGAGACAATTCA
>JAYEKT010000029.1:4632-15924 GCA_034716735.1 Patescibacteria group bacterium | reverse complement strand
C
Source organism: Patescibacteria group bacterium (assembly GCA_034716735.1). Taxonomy (GTDB): domain Bacteria; phylum Patescibacteriota; class Patescibacteriia; order DYHP01; family DYHP01; genus JAYEKT01. The sequence continues at coordinate 15,923 of JAYEKT010000029.1, read as the reverse complement.
AAAAACATAACATCCGTGGCGCTGCCGAGTCGGTCGGGAGTGGTTAAAGTCCCAGTGGGGGTTCAATTCCCCTCAGCGCCACCGATAGAATGGGGCAGTGCCTTGTTCTACATGTCCAGCACCATGGTGGTGAAGGACAAAAAGAGGAGGAGAGAAAGACGTGTCAAAAGTCATACAGTAAGCCCCACTATGCTTAGTGGTGGGGCTCAATTTCTTAGTTCGTAATCTTGAATTATGAATTGAGAAGTTGGTAAGATATTAAAAATAGGATATAGTAAAAATACTACCAGTCAGTGGGCTGGGGGGTGGTACAAGATAACCGCAATGTGATTTGCTTTAACCTTGTGTTGAAGAAAATCTCTCTCCCAAGAGCATTGTAATCATTTTGTTTTATTCGGCAGTGCCTCTAACACTAATGAGACACTCCACGGCATCTCCCCAGCCCATTGACTGATAATTAGAAAGACAGCTACTATAAAAGGTAGTTGTCTTTTTTAATTTTTGATATAATAACTATATGCCGATAAACAATCCGCAAAAACCAGAGGGGGGACATAAGGTAGAGGTACCAAAAGTTCAGGTACCTGAGAAAATCTTTGAGAAAGAATCCTCCGTCTCTGAAGCTTTGGAGGACAAGAAGGAAATCGTTAAGAAGAAAGTTGAAATTCCTACCCCGTCCTCATTGAAACAACCACCAAAGGTTCTCACAGCCCCAGAAGAAAGAGATGAATTTACTATTCAAATTGAAAAAGTCCTTGAAGAAGATCTTGAAGAAGTATATTTTAATATGTCTCCAGATGAGCAGAAAAAATTTAAGGAAAAAGGAGAAGAGACAGCCAATGGAATCCGTAAATTATTAGAATCTGTTAAAACCAGAACCAAAGAAATTATAGAACTTATTACTAATTGGTTGAAAGTAATCCCAGGAGTTAATAAATTTTTTATTGAACAAGAAGCTAAGATTAAAGCAAACAAGATACTAAATATCAAGAATCCTAAGTAAAAAACAAAAAATACTCAAGTCAAAAGAACCTATCAATTTTCAATTTTGCAATTTTTACCCTTTATTGTCATTCCTCGTTGCGACTTTGGAATGACAATAAGGAGTTGCGACTCACTCCGTTCTGGATGACATTAAATAATTTAATAATTGAAAATTGATTGGAAATTAGAAATTTATTTATATGGCCGTTAATTATCTTATATACACATTAAGCTTTGTCGCTGTTTGTTTTCTGGCGCTCATGATTTTTCGTTACTTTTTGAAAAGGCGATACAGGTTATCAGAATCATTCAAAAATGTTATGCTGATGGTTTTGGTTCCAAAAGAATCTTTAAAATCAGAAACAAAAGAAGGAGGCGCATTATCCAAGGCGCAAGAAGGTATTGCTGTAGCCGAGACATTTTTATCTGCCATTGGAGGTCTTAGAACAGAAAAAGGTCTTTGGGCGTGGCTTACTGGAAAAAGACAGAGTTTTTCTTTTGAGATAGTGGCGCAAAACGGATTAATCTCATTTTATGTAGGCGCGCCATCGCACCGTAAAGATTTTATAGAAGAACAAATTCACGCGCAATATCCATCAGCGCAAATTGAAGAAGTAAAAGATTATAATATCTTTACATCGCGAGGAAATGCCGCAGGAGCTTATATGGTTTTCAGCCGTCCTGGAGTGTTTCCGATTAAGACATACAAAAAATTAGAAACCGATCCCTTGAATTCCATTACAAACGCATTAAGCAAAATTGAAAAACAGGATGGAGGCGCTATTCAGCTTCTTGTTCGACCCGCGCATCCTGGCTGGCGTGGGCAAGGTAAACATATTGTGAGCGAGGTTCAAAAGGGCAAAAAATTAAACGTAGTATTGAGTGAAAATTTGCTTTTAGAAATTTTTAAAACCATAACTAGTTTTTTCAGAACAGAAGATAAAAAAACCGAACCAGAAAAACCACACCAGCCGTCACAAATGGAGCAGGAAATGCTAAAAGGCATAGAAGAAAAAATGTCAAAAGCTGGGTTTGAGACAAATATCCGAATTGTCGCGTCTGCGCCAACCTACGAGAGGGCAAAGATGTATGTGGATAACATTGTAGATGCTTTTGGACAGTATAGTATTTATGAATATGGCAATGCTTTTAGAAAAATGTTTGGCAACCAAGAAGATTTAATAAAATCATTTATTTATCGAAATTTTCACGATGGCAGAAAAATAATGTTGAATACTGAAGAGGTGGCGAGCGTTTTTCATTTTCCTTTGCCAACAACAGAAACTCCAAATATCAAATGGCTTGTCGCGCGAAGCGCAGAACCGCCTTCAAATATGGCGCAAAAAGGCATTATCTTGGGGCGCAATATGTATCGCGCGGTTGAAACACCAGTCCGCATGGATGATGAAGCGCGACGACGGCATCTTTATTCTGTCGGTCAAACAGGCACTGGCAAGTCCACATTTTTACAAGAACTTATTAAACAAGATATCAAAGCGGGCAGGGGTGTGTGCGTCATAGATCCTCATGGTGATTTAGTGGAGGATGTTATAGGATGTGTGCCGCGAGAAAGAATTGACGATGTCATTTACTACAATCCTGCGGATATTGAGCGGCCAATGGGTCTTAATCTTTTGGAATTTGATCCAAAATATCCAGAACAAAAAACTTTTGTCATTAATGAACTCATAAGTATCTTTGATAAACTTTTTGATTTGAAAGCAACAGGCGGACCAATGTTTGAACAATATATGCGCAATGCCATACTTTTGATTATGGACCATGTTGAATCAGGTTCTACCCTGATGGAGATTCCAAAAGTTTTAGCTGATGAAAAATTCCGCAAGTTTAAATTAGAACATTGCTCAAATCAGACAGTCAAAGATTTTTGGACTCAAGAAGCAGAAAAAGCTGGCGGTGAAGCGGCGCTATCAAATGTTACTCCTTATGTCACCAGTAAATTAACGCAATTTATTTCAAATGACATAATGCGTCCGATTATTTCTCAGCAAAAAAGTTCGTTTAATCTTCGGGAAATAATGGATGATAAAAAGATTTTATTTTTAAACCTTAGTAAAGGAAAAATTGGTGATTTTAACGCATATCTTTTAGGGATGGTTTTGGTTGGTAAAATCTGGGCTGCGGCATTATCGCGAGTTGATACTCCGCAGGCAGAGAGACACGATTTTTATCTTTACATTGATGAGTTTCAGAATTTTACAACTGACACAATCGCCTCAATTTTATCTGAAGCAAGAAAATATCGACTTTGTTTAAACATCACACATCAATTTATTGGTCAATTAGTCAAAGACAATGATACACGAATTAGAGATGCGGTTTTTGGTAATGTTGGAAATATGATTTCATTCCGCGTGGGTCCTGAAGATGGCGAGTTTATGGAACAGCAATTTGCGCCTGTTTTCAACAAACATGATTTAATTAACGTGTCAAATTTCAATGCATATGTTAAAATAATAATAGAGGAGCAAGTTTCAAGACCATTTAATATGGAGATTTACAGACATTGGAATCCTTGGCATGAAAAAGCTGAAAGAATGTTTGGTTTGAAGGGTGACGAAAAAATCGCCAGCGCCATAAAACAAATGTCCCGCATAAAATATGGAAGAGACAAGGGCGCTATTGAATTAGAAATAAAACGACGTAGTAAATTAATATAAAAATATATGGAAGACAAAAATACAAATACAAATTATCAAGTACCGCATGGTTTTTCATCTGATGAAGATGATGTTGATGAAAATACAAACGGTTTTACCAACATAGAAACACCAGGAGAATCTCCAGATGAGGAAAATGAAACGCCAACCGACGAGAACGACGGTATTTCTTTTGAGTTAGAAACAGAAGATGAGGAATCCTCCTTTGCTGAATCTTCGGAGGACAAGAAAGAAGACGAAGAATCAATAGAAGCTGAAGAGGAAACCGTTGAAGAACTCGCTGAAATCCCCCCACAACCCATAGAGGAATCTGTAGAGGCGTCTCTTGTGGGCGTTCAAGGGCAGGGAGAAGTTCAGCCCCTACAAGATGTTTCAGCAGGTCAAGCCAATGTTATCAAAAAAATCTTAGACCGCATTACTGAAGAAATAGACCAAATTAAAAAATTGCTTCCTGGCGAAGCAGAAGCTGTTGGAGAACTTACTACTTCTCCTGACGCTAATGTTGCAGAAGATGCTGACGGAAGTGTTGTGGAAGGTGTTTTTGATGGCGAAGGCATGGTTGGTTCAGACGGCAAGCGCTATGATGTGCCAGCAAATTATGCTTCAAAATCAAAATTAGTTGAAGGTGATATCTTAAAATTAACTGTTAATCCTGATGGTTCATTTCTTTTCAAGCAAATTGGGCCGAGCGAGAGAAACAGGGTAGTTGGCACATTGGCATATGATCCTACGCAAGGACGCTATCTTGTAACTTCTGAAGACAAAAAGTGGTATATCTTGACAGCAAGCGTGACTTATTTTAAAGGCAAACCAGGAGATGAAACCGTTATCCTTGTTCCAAAAAGCGCGCCATCCCGCTGGGCTGCTGTTGAGAATATTATTAGCAAGAGAGAGATGGGGGAAAAACTAATTACGACTAATTACGACTAATTACAAATTATACGAATATCTTGTAGGGGTGTCCTTTATGGGCGCCCTTTTGCTTTACAAAAACACCAAAAAATGTTAAGAAAGAAGTAGAAAATCGTTCATTAAAAAAATATTGAAAGGAGAAGTAGCATGGAAAAAGAAAAGAGCGGGCTTGTAATTAAATTAATGAGTTGGAAAACAATGATTATTCTTGTTGTTGCAATGGCGCTTGTAATCGCGCCTCCTTGTTGGTATTACTGGGATTATCTTAACCGAATCACAATAAATTATAGCCAAGCTATAGAAATGGTTGAACAAAATAAGGTGGTTAGCGTTAGTATTACTAAAAATGAAGTTTATGGGCGATACACAGACGACAAACTTTTTAGGACTCGTATTCCGGATAATTCAGATTATATTAATGTATTGAGGGAAAATGGAGTAAATATCTCCATAGAACCAGAACCAAACAATATGTTCTCATATGCCATTATTATTATAATCGTGCTTGTAATTATGTGTAGTTTTGGTTATTTAACGTCTAAACGTATAGGACAGCAATTAGAGAAAACACTAAACAAGAATCCAAATGAAAAATATGAAGAATTTGGAAAGTCAAGAGCGCGACTTTTAGAAGATGGAGATAAAAGAACCACTTTTGCAGATGTTGGTGGCGCTAAAGGAGCGAAAGAAGAACTAAAAGAGATTATTGGTTTTTTGAAGAATCCGAAAAAATATGAAAGATTGGGCGGCAGAATTCCAAAAGGTATTCTTCTTACAGGTCCACCTGGAACAGGAAAGACACTTCTTGCAAGGGCTGTCGCAGGCGAGGCAGACGTTCCATTTTTTTCTATTTCTGGTTCAGATTTTACAGAAATGCTTGTTGGTGTTGGCGCGGCCCGTGTTCGTGATCTTTGGAAAGTAGGAAGAAAAAATGCGCCTTGTATTATTTTTATGGACGAAATTGATGCAGTGGGAACACAGAGAGGCACTGGTTTTGGCGGTGGAAATGACGAACAAAAGCAAACACTGAACCAGCTTCTTGTAGAAATGGATGGAATGAAAGAAAATCCAGGTGTCATTTTTATGGCAGCTACTAATCGTCCTGATGTTTTGGATCCAGCTCTTCTTCGGCCAGGTCGGTTTGACCTTCGTATTGTTGTGGATCGTCCACATGTAGCCGGACGTGAAGAAATTCTTAAAATTTTTATTGAAAAGATTAAAATAGATTCCTCTATTAATCTTACTGAGATTGCGTTGTCTATTCCAGGATTTGTTGGCGCTGATATTGAAAATCTTGTTAATGAAGCGGCTCGAAAGGCCACCCGAGAAGATAAAGATTGGGTTGAGTTTGAAGATTTTAATGAAGCAGAGAAACGCGTTATAATGGGACCCGAAAGACGCGCCCTTAAATTGTCTGAAAGAGAAAAACGGCTTATTACATTGCACGAACTTGGTCATGCAATAGTGGGTGTTATTTTGGCGCATAGCGATACTGTAAAAGAAGTAACAAATATTCCACGCGCTAAAGCTCTTGGTCATACAAAGAATGTTCAGGAAGAGGAAAGGTATTTAGAAACTCCTGAATTTGCTATTGCAAAGATAATAACTCTATTCGCAGGCAGAGCAGCTGAAGAAATTTTTGCCAAAACTAAAACAAGCGGCGCTGGCAATGATATTGAATGCGCTACTGATATTGCCAAGAAGATGGTTATGAGATGGGGAATGAGCAAAAATATCGGTCCTATTGCCTTGGGCACGAGAGAACAAGATCCGTTTTTGGGTCGTCGAATGGCATTGGCAGATGATATTGGTCCAGCATTGCTTGATGAAGCAGGAAAAGAATATCAGAATATTTTACATAGGGCGTATAAAAAGGCGCGCGAGCTTCTTGAAAGAAACAAAGAAGTAATGAAAGTTTTGGAACCAAAACTTTTTGAGGAAGAAACAATTACTGGTGAAGTTGTGACAGACGCTTGTGAAAAGTATGGAAAAGATAAACCGAATTCAGTAGAATCAGAATAAAAACAACATGACTCTTGTTGATACAAGAGTCATTTTTAATTTGCGAAAATCTAAAAAATGGTATAAGGTGTATTTAGTATGAGTACTCTTTATAGAAAATATCGTCCACAAATTTTTGCCGAATTGGTTGGGCAAGAACATATCAAAAAAGTTTTACAAAATGAAATTTCAAGCAATAAAATTGCTCATGCTTTTTTGTTTTCCGGACCGCGTGGTATTGGCAAAACAACGATTGCGCGTATTTTAGCAAAAGCAGTTAATTGCGAGAATCGCAAAGAAGGAAAAAGCGAACCATGCAACGAGTGCGACTCTTGCAAAGAAATTATAGAATCAAAATCACTTGATGTTATAGAAATGGACGCAGCCACTCACACACAGGTAGACAAAGTTCGCGAGCATATTGTAGAAAATGTCCGTTTCACCCCATCTCGCCGAAAATACAAAGTTTTTGTTATTGATGAAGCGCACATGCTTTCAATCCCGTCTTTTAACGCGCTTTTAAAAACTCTTGAAGAACCGCCAGCGCATGCAATTTTTATCCTTGCAACAACAGAAATCCACAAAATCCCAGAAACAATTATCTCGCGGTGCCAAAGGTTTGATTTTCACAGAATAGGACTCAATGATTTGCTATCGCGTCTTAAAATGATTGCGTTAAAAGAAGGTGTGGAATTAGATGAAAAAGTTCTGCAAGCCATTGCTCAAAATTCAGACGGCGGGTTGCGTGACGCAGAAAGCGTGTTGGGGCAAATTTTATCTTTATCCTTGTCGTCGGATAAAAAGAAAATCACAATGGATGAAGCCAATATTGCGCTTCCACGTTCTAATCTTAATTTAGTAAAAGAATTTGTGTCATATCTTATTAAAAAAGATAGTGGGTCTGCGTTGAAATTTGTCAGTAGATTAACAGAAGAGGGGATATCTATCAGAAGATTTATAGATGAAGTAATTGAATATCTGCGTGAAATCATAACCCAGCCCAGCATTGTAAAAATGATAGAGGTATTGCTTGAAAGAAAACAAACAGCGCAGTTTTCTAAAATTGACGAATTACCCTTGGAATTAGCTATAGTAGAAATTTGCGGCGAGAGCGAGGCAAAACCTGTTGATGTCGTCCCCAATGCCACCACACCTCCCGAGTCACCATCTACTTCCTTACCAACCCCTGAACCCCCCTCTAAATCTCTTAGCACCCCTTCCGAGCCCCTTAGTGTCCCTTCCGTTCCCTTATCGTCCCCTGAGGATTCTTCCATCCCTTCAAAATTTAAAAACACCCCCTCTCTTGACAAAATTCTCAAAAATTGGCATAATATACTGAATAAAGCGCAGGAATACAACCAATCTCTTCCATTGACTATAAATAATGGCGCGCCATTGAAAATAGAAAACAATGTTTTGCAAATTGGATTTCAATTCCCGCTTTATAAAGACAGATTAAATAAAAGTCGTGACGTAATGGAAAAAATTTGTTTTGATATTTTGGGTGAAAAAATTTCCATTGAAGGAGTTGTTGTTAATGAATCAGAGTTTGAAGAAGGAAAGAAGAAACTTCCCAAAATTGAACCGAGTAAGGAAAAAATAAGTTCAATAGATATTTCTGCGGAGGCGGAAAAAATCGCTGAGTCATTTGGCGGAAGGGTTATAGAATGAATTTTGTATTCAAAATTCGGGGATCGTCTAATGGCAGGACATCAGGTTCTGGTCCTGAGAATCGGGGTTCGAATCCCTGTCCCCGAGTTTTGGGTGTGAGAGAAAAAAGTTCTTTTAAAAAAAAATAAAGCAGGAGGGAGGCAAAAATGGGATGTAAAGTATATTCTTGCGATTATTGCGGTCAGGTATATGGTAAGATTTATCCAAAATGTGTAATATGTGGGGCAGAAAACGCTATTAGTATTGATGACGATTGCGATTATGGCAGTGGTTGTGAATGTAAACCTAAATATAAATGCGATTACTGTAGTTTGCCTTGGCCTGATGAAAAACAGACACGATGTCCATCTTGTCTTAAGTCCAAAAGAGTAAAAGTATCTTGCGTTTGTGAAAAAGATAAAGAGGGCTTATGCAGCAAAGATGGTGGTTGTGACGGTGATTGTAGTCACTAAAAATCAGCGCAGAAGGGAGGTAAAAATGACAAAACTTTGCCCAAGATGCAAGGTTCATAATGTTTCTCCTAATTCGCATTTTTGTATTATGTGTGTTGGGGTGTTTAAAGCGCTTGGTATAGATATTCACGTAGCTGCGAATGAGTATATGTTTCAATGTAACGACTGCGGTCTTTTGCTTGAAAAAGATGAAAAATATTGTTCGCATTGCGGTAGCGCAAACATTAGCGTGAGAACACTTGTTATATCGCCCATCTCAACCAGTAATCCTAATAAAAAATATCTGTGCGATGGGTGTGGAAATAGGTGGGAAACTTCTGATGACATAACATGCTGTCCGCGATGCGGAAGCGACAGAATCTGAGAAAAACAAAAAGAAGATGGGAGACGTCATAATGTTAAAGTTACGCAAAAAAAAAGAAAAACTTACTGTTGTTCCAAAGAAAAAAAGCGCAGGAATATCAAGTGTTTGTAGAGAATTACTAAAAGAAGTTATAAGAAAGAGTGACTCGAAAATTGCTGAAATGGTTAGGAAAAATGAAGTAAGATGGAGATGTTTAAGTGAATTTTGTACTGTGAATGGTTTTAGGTTGCATAATAGCGCCACAGAAGAAACAGCAGAGTGTCCATTTTGTGGAAGCAAAAAAATAGAGCGTGTTCCTGAATTAAAAGTTGTTAAAGGCGGAAAAACAGAGGAGTCAACTTCCTGAAAGGAGGGAAAATGAGAAGCTTTGTTGGTCTGGCGCTAATTTCTGGAATGCTTGTTTTTTCTTCAGTTGCAAACGCAGAAGAGCGTGAATATGATTGGCATGGTCCGGAAATTGACCTATATTTTAATTTTTCTTTTCCAATTGAAGAAAATAGCTTGTTTCTCCTTTCTTTGGAGGGATTTGGTGTTTGTGACACTGGCTATGTGGTATCATTTGCTCGTTTTGGCGTAAGCCAACGTTTTGCTGAATGGTATACTATTTCCGCGCTAATAGGCATGGCTGGCAATATGCCTATTGACAGAACTTCGTTTATGATTGGGTTTTCAAATAATTTTAGTTTTGCAAGTGGCGACTTTACTCTTCTTATCAACCCAAATGCGCTTGTGGCGCATGACGTTTTAATGTATTTTGGTGTTTATGCTTTGGATTTTCATTGGAATGGCGTAAATATGGGAATGCGCGCAGAGCAAGTTAATACAGGCATTACCTTTGGCCCACGCGTTGGTTATACAGTTAGTGTTTGGCATTTTGAGGTGCAGTATCATATGGGGGTTCAGGAGGAAAATTACGGACATACAGTTCGTTTTGTTTATGGACTAAGCTTCTAACGACACAGCTTCTCGCAATACTGCGGGGAGCTTTTATAGCTATGATTGTCGCATCTCTCTGTGACGTTGGTATTTATGCAATAATCAAAGAAGTTATGAAGAAAAGAAGGGAAAAATGGGAAAGATTGACGCGCTGAAATTTACCCTTATAAGCTATTAATTCTCGTAATTGATAGCTTTTTTATGTCTTTTATGTTATAATGCACAATGATGTTAATAAAGGTTAAAGTTAAGCCCAATTCCAAGAAAAGTTCTATAGAGGAAAAGGATGAGGACAGGTTTGTTGTGATGGTAAGGTCTAAACCCAGAGATGGCGAAGCAAATAAAGAGGTCTTGGAGCTCTTGGCAGAATTTTTAGGCGTGGAAAGAAAAAAGTTAAGAATTGTTAAAGGAAGCAAGGAAAGAAACAAAATAGTGAAATTGTCATAAACGGGGTTGACATTTTAGGTTTAATCAGGTATAATTGAAATTAGATAAAAATAATCAATCTTATAGCATTTTTTAAAATTTTTATTGGTTTTTTGTAATAACCGAGAAGATTTAAAAAATTTAGCTAAATTTAAAAACCTATGAAGGGCTATTGTGTAAAATGTAGAGCAAAAGACAGAGAAATGAAAGACGTAGAAGAAGTAACAATGAAGGGTAAGGGTAACACAAAACGTAGAGCTGCGCGTGGCGTATGTTCAGTTTGTGGAACCAAGATGTACAGAATCTTACCTAAAAAGTAAATTGCTCAATTCTTATAGAAAAACATCCCGACTCACGTCGGGATGTTTTTTATTTGCGTGTTTAGCAACTTATCCACAGGGCAAAGGGTTGCTAAAAATCTGAAATAAGTTAAGGTGTAATCAGTATGAAAAAATCTATTTCTTTTATTTTATATTTTTTAGCTTTTTTGTTTTTAATCTGGCAATGTGTGTTTTGGGTGGGGGAGTATCAGGAGTATAAAAAATACAATGATGTAATGGAAAAAATTGACCAGAAGATGTCTTTCTCCGACTGGGTCAAAAACTATTCTTTTAACAACATGCTTGTCGTGGGTGATACCATGCAATTTATAAAATATCGGAAATATGTGGCCGTCCAACGGTCTGCAAACAAACCACATATTTCATGGGGGGAGTGGAAGGATGAGGTTGAAAAGTATGAGAAAACCGCTCAAGACGTTTTTGATTCAGTTGAGAAAGAATTAGCGCTTGAAGAAGCAGACACTTTTGGCGGAGACACACCAGAGGAGACATGGGAGATGTTTTTAAATGCCTTGCAAGAAGG
>JAYEKT010000029.1:0-4532 GCA_034716735.1 Patescibacteria group bacterium | reverse complement strand
ATGAGAAAACCGCTCAAGACGTTTTTGATTCAGTTGAGAAAGAATTAGCGCTTGAAGAAGCAGACACTTTTGGCGGAGACACACCAGAGGAGACATGGGAGATGTTTTTAAATGCCTTGCAAGAAGGTGATTTAGAACTTGCATCTAAATATTTTGTGATAGACAAGCAGGCAGAGAATTTAGCGTGGTTTCAACAAGTTGAAAATGCAGGGATGTTGGGGGAGATGATTGGGGATTTAATGGTGAGTGGGTTAAATCTGGTTTCTGACAGGGATAATATGAAAGATTACGCCATTGGACGCGAAAATGAAATGAGAAAGGCTTATATAAAATTACGCAAGAATATAAACAACAAGTGGAAATTAGAATCAATATAAAAATTAAATAGGGGGTTTATGAAGTATGAGAAAGAAAAGAATTGTAATGGGAGGATTTTTTATTTTGCTTGTCGTCAGTTTAATTTGTTTAGGAAATTTATCTGCCTATCATACTAATTTTACTCATCCGCATTTAACAAGAGAAACTGTAAGATTTTATTCAAATTTTTATTCAGATTATGGCTTTAATCAAGAAGAAATTAGCTGGTTAATAAAGGGTTCGCAAGACGAAGACACACCTCCTCGTTATATTAATCATTTTTATGACCCTGTAAATAATCAGCCATGGTTAGGCAATAATCCAGTGGCTTTGACAGCAAAAGAATGGGCAAATAACTCCAAAGCTCAATCTGTTCATATAGGAGGCGATAAAACATTTGACAGGGCTATCTACGAATACAGAGCAGGAAATAAAAAAGACGCTTTTATTGCATTAGGGCATGTATTGCATTTAATACAAGATGTGTCTGTTCCAGCGCATACAAGAAATGACACACATATTCCTTGTCCAGGAATTGAAAGCCCTTATGAAGAATGGGCAGAAGCGCATAATCGGACATCTTTAGACCCAATTTCTAAAAATTTGATTAATGAAAAAAAGGTTTTATCTTTTTGTTTTTCTTTAAATAATTGTTTTGATGAAATGGCCAATTATAGCAATGGCTATTTTTTTAGTATTGATAGTGTGGGGGATTATGAAAAACCAAAGATTGTTGGATACAAAAAAGAAAGATCTTTTTTGGGTGATTTTGTAGAATATGCCTACGGTAGAGATATAGACGGCTCAGAATTTCGTTTAATTAGTCGAGGCGCAACAAACTGGCGAAATTTTACTGAATCCACAGAATATATTATGGACGACAACGTCCTATCTGATTATTGGACGCGTTTATCTTCAAGGTCTGTGCAAGTTGGCGCAACAGTAATTAAATTATTTTTTAATGAAATTGAATATCAAGAAAAAAATAATATCCCAAATAGAAAACCGCTTTCTTGGCTTGGCGATTTAATAAACAAAGCAAAAACATTTATTGGTTCTCTTCCAACCAGTGTGGTGACTAAGACCAAAGAAGTGGTTGTGGCATCGTCTGAAGAAGTGAACGATAAGGGAGATGAAGGGAGCGAAGGGAGCGAAGGAGAAGAACCTTTTAATCCCTTACCACCCCCTCCATATCCCATAGAACCCCTTGAACCAGAATTATCGGAGTCGGATTCCGATAATGAACCTTTTGACAATCCTTTACCACCCTCTGAAGAATCTGATACTACAGTTTATATCTCGGCCATACCCCTTCCATCACCCGGAGACGACTATGTCCCTCCAACACCGCCAACAGTAGATGGGGTGGGCGGTAATGATGAACCAGAAGACGAAAGAACAATGGCTGACATGATTGAAAAATATGGTCATTCTTATGGCGGGACATGGACAGGGGATGAAACCCCTTCCGAAGAAGCTGAAGAAGAAATTGAAGAACCAGAGGCGCTACTTCCTGTTCTATATCTTTCAATTCTTGAAGTTCAAACAAGAGGCGATGGCGGAGCATATGATGAATTTGTCAAAATCCAAAACAATGATTCAATATCAGCATCTCTTTTTAATCTAAAACTACAAAGCCGAGGCGCGTCCGCAACAAGTAGTTGGATTTCTCGCAGTGGCGATGGATTACCAGATATAAATATGGATGCTGGTCAAACAGTAATTCTTGCCTCAAATTCTTATAGCGGCGCAGATGAAATTTGGAGACACACAGCAAGATGGGGATTATCTGATGATGGGGGTGGAGTCCGTTTGATAGATGCTGAAGAAAAAGTAATTGCGGAAAAATATTGGGGGAGTTTAGATGAATCCTCTTTTGATGAAGTTGCAGAGAGCGAGGAAGATGACGTTTCCTCAACCTCAACTCCAATATATTTCATCTCAATTCTTGATGTCCAAACTCAAGGCGATGGCGGAGCATATGATGAATTTGTCAAAATCCAAAACAATGATTCAATATCAGCATCTCTTTTTAATCTAAAACTACAAAGCCGAGGCGCGTCCGCAACAAGTAGTTGGATTTCTCGCAGTGGCGATGGATTACCAGATATAAATATGGATGCTGGTCAAACAGTAATTCTTGCCTCAAATTCTTATAGCGGCGCAGATGAAATTTGGAGACACACAGCAAGATGGGGATTATCTGATGATGGGGGTGGAGTCCGTTTGATAGATGCTGAAGAAAAAGTAATTGCGGAAAAATATTGGGGGAGCTCTGCAAACGTAGAAATGCAAGACGAGCAAAACCGCGAAGATGAAGAAGCTGGTGAAGATGAGGATGATGAAGAAGACGACGAAGGAGAAGGGGATGACATAGGAGATGAATCCTCTGAAACCTCTTCCGGCCCCTTACCGCCCCCAGATGACGAGGAAGACGAACCAATAGTTGTTTTTGTAGGCCCGCCTGTTTTGACAGGTACATTGTCTAATGAAATTTTAATTTTGACGGCAGACCAAAGCCCATACATTGTCTCAGTTGATTTTTTCGTGGATGAAAATGCCACTCTTATCATTGAACCTGGAGTTATTTTGAAATTTGGCAAAGAGTATATGACAACATGGACGAAATTTCCAACACGTCTGCGCGTTACTGGCTCGCTTTATGTAAATGGCACTGCAGAAAATCCTGTTATTTTCACCTCAATTGCCGATGACAGTTTTGGCGGTGATACAAATTTAGATGGTTCTGCAACCACACCCGCAATAAATGATTGGGGTCGTTTGCTTATTGAGAGTGAAGAAAATAATCAAATAAATATCTCTCACGCGCAATTTTATTATGCTGGCAACAACAATGGTTCTTTTGGAAATGGCGCTGCTCTTGTTTCGCGCGGGGGCGTGATTGTAAACGTGGATCATTGTTATTTTGCGAATAACCCAACAGCTATAAGTAATTTTGGTTGGAAAAATGTTGCAAGCAAACAGATTAATGTCACAAATACTTTAATTGAAAATAATGATTCTGGAATCATTTTGGATATATACGCGCCAGTAAGAATTTTTCATAGCACAATCCGCAACAACACAAACTACGGAATTTACTTAGAGGCGTCGTCCAGTGACGTATTTTTTGCAGAACATAATAATATCTATGGAAATGGAAAGTATGGATTATGGAATTTTTACGGATGGAGTTTAAAGAGTCATGCTTTGCCATTAGCGCCAATATCGGCGCAGAATAATTGGTGGGGAGATGCGACCGGTCCGGCGCCTGGTGGCGCAGGTAATAAGGTCGGGGATAATGTGGACGTTTCAAACTGGCTTGTCGCCGAAATCTGATAAAAATTAAATGAGTAAAATCTATTTACTCGTTTACAGCTTTAAAAAGATGCCTTTTTAGGTGTCTTTTTTGCTTGCGTGGGCTAGACAAAATTTTAAAAACGTGCTATTATAACAGGTTATTCTATGTTTAAGAAAAAAAGTCAAAATAATCTAAGTTTATCGTCATTGTAGATATTGGATGCTTAGCCACGCTCGGATTAACATTGTTCATAAAAATGGCGGGGGATTGGTGGATAAAAGAGTACGTATAGATCCATCGGTTTATCTTGGTAGAAGAGCAGTAGTTTTTAATAGCGTTGATATACGTGGGAATGTTGTAATAAAAGGTAATGTTTTAATTTATAAAGAAACATTGATTTTCGGTAACGTTAAAATAGAAGGCAGCGCATTGATTAGAGGTAGAATTGTTATATACGACAGCTCTAAACTCATTGGTAATATAATTATGGATGGAGACATATCCGTAGGGAATAATGCCATGCTTTTGGGGAATGTAGTACTTGAAGGCAAAAAAAATATCCCTGGGAAGTCTGTTATTAAAGACAATGTTTTCAAAGGACAGTTTGATGTAGAAGATGTTAAAAAAACTAGACCAGATTATTTTAATGTTCTGAACAAGGGTAGTTTTTTCCACGTATAACGTAGCAAAAACCGGTTTTTTGTATTGGTTTTTTATCAGTTTCTTGGTACGATGTTTTTCTTTATGCTTGACGTCTTTTCAGTTTTTGTGTTAATCTTTACCCAGTTAAACAGGTCATTTACAAAAAATACACAAAAAACAGAAAGCCCACGCCAATGGCGGGGCAAACCCATCCCAACTTTTCCTTTTGGAA
>JAYEKT010000028.1:2245-4102 GCA_034716735.1 Patescibacteria group bacterium | reverse complement strand
ATTGTTCCAAAAGCAATTACCAAAAAAATAACAACAAAAAACATGTTTGCAATATCACGAACAATCACCCAACCCATGCCTACTGCAGGAGAATCTGTAAAACTATTATAATTAGCAACAGCAATTAAAACAAAAGTAACTAAAGCTATAAGTTGACCTGTTAGAAATACTATGAACTCTGCCAAATGTCCAATTATACCTAAAACAATTTCCTCCCAACCTGCAAATGATAGCTGAACAACACTAAAAACCCCGATTAAAACAAAAAGACAAGCCAGAACAAAAACCCTAGCTTTTTTTGAAGCTAAAATACCAAAAATTTTATGGATTTTTTTTATCTCCATAATATATCTATATTATACCACGAAAATAAAAAAGAGGGATAACACTTATCCCCAATAAAATAAATACGTAAATTGTATTACGTATTTATCTATCCCTTCTATCTTTCAACGCATCTAATGAAATTTCCTCTTCTTCTGATTCTTTTGTGACTAATTTTCCGCTTTTTATGCCCGAGGGTTTGTAGGGGCGTGGTTCGTATCGTCGTTTAGGACGTTCAGAATAAGATGACCTTGTCGTGTATTTCGGCGGAAGTCCTCGACGTTCAGGGGTTTTTGAACGGGGTAGCGCCTCGTCACTACTTTCTTCGGTTACCCCACTCCATCGCAAAATTTTATCTTCTATTACTTCGCGTTTTTCAGAATAACGTTCGCGCGAGACCTTTATCACCTTTTCTTCATTCCCCTGCCGCTCATGCAAAGGCGGAAGAGTTGTGGCGCTAAATGGATTTGAAGCAACGCCCTCAATCATTAATTTTAAATAAATATCAAATTTTGTTAAATTAACAAAATCCTCAATTTCAAATGTGGGCGTGAATTCTTTTTCAAGAAATTCAGCATCCTGCCCGCCAATTCTAAAACAAATCAATGTTCCCACATTTCCAAAAACCGCGTCGCGAACTGTAGAGTCCCCATCTGCAACAAGCTGTTCAATGTACTGGTGCGCAACAAAAAGATTTAAACGATATTTTCTGGCTTCAGAGAGAATTGCAGCAAAACTTGGATTTACAAAATTTTGAAACTCATCAACAAAAAGATAAAAATCTTTGCGTTTTTCTTCTGAAATTTCAATACGTTCCATTGCCGCAAGCTGTATTTTGGTAATGAGCATTCCACCAAGAAGACGCATATTATCTTCTCCAATTCTACCTTTTGATAAATTAACAATGAGAATTTTATTATTATCCATTATTTCACGAAGATTAATTGAAGATTTTACTTGCGAAACAATATTACGAATAACAGATGCCGACAAAAACTGCCCTACTTTATTTTGAATTGGAGCAATTGCTTCGTTCCTAAATCTGTCTTGCCAACCCACATATTCTTTTGACCAAAAATCTTTTACAACAGGATCTTTAATTTTTGCAATAACTTTTTTACGATATTCTTTATCTATCATTAAGCGATTAATCCCCATTAAAGTTGAGCCAGGATAATCCAAAAGCGCTAAAATTGCATTATTTAAAATGTATTCCATTCTGGCGCTCCAAACATCTGGCCAGATTTTTTTAAATACCCCCATTAATCCTGCGGCAACCAAATGCTTGTGCTCTGGATTAGTCACTTCTAAGATGTTAAAACCAATAGGATTTTCCACATCTGCTGGATTAAAATAAATTACATCGTTAATTCTGTTTGATGGAATAAAATCCAAGACCTTTTCTGCGCTGTCTCCATGCGGGTCTACTAAACAACATCCATGTCCAGCCATAATATCTGCAAAAAGCATATTTTCCAAAAGAGTTGTTTTTCCCATGCCTGTTTTTCCTACCACATAAATATGCCGACGTCT
>JAYEKT010000028.1:0-2145 GCA_034716735.1 Patescibacteria group bacterium | reverse complement strand
TGTAAATGGTGGTTCTGCGCGTTTTGATTCTGCTTTTTTAACAAGCGGGGCCTTAACTTCTATAGCTGGGAAATGATAAAGTGTTGCCAGCTCTTCTGTATTTAAAATATACGAGGATAATCCAGCCCAAATATCGCGATCCCTGTAATTTTGCATAAGCATTCTTTTTCTTCTCGGAACATCCCATTTTTGCCAAAAATAATCACCTTTTGTAATGGTTCTTGGGTCTGTCCCAAGCATATTGGAGCCAACGTATTGTTTCATAAAGCCCTTTATGTGTCCATATATATTTCCCACACTAAAGACCTCTTTTTTGGCGTAATAAACCCATCGAATTTTTGCGTCAAAAGCAGGTTTTGATGCTTTATACTCAACATCTTCAAGCGTCTTTCTTTCAAGAGGAGTTAAATTAAACATCTTAAACATATCCCCTTCTTTTTTTTCTGGTTTTTTAAATTCTTCAGCGGGCCCAAAAACTGCGTTAAAGGCCTCACTAATTATTATCACTGGAATATTAAGCACTTTCTGTAGTAATGTTGTCTTTTGTTCTCTTTTACGCCCTGATATTTTATCAACAATTTTTTCGCCTTCTTTAAACAAAGAATCACCTCCTGGAACTATTAAAATCTGCATCCAAAACTGTTCTCCTTTACCAAGTTTGGCAATACTCTCAAGAAAATTTGACAATGGATCTTTAAATTCACCCGAAACCTTATCTTCAAAATCAGGATATGTTCGTATTGGATATGCAAAACTTTTCTTTAATTTAATTTCCGTCCCCCACCATTCATAATCTTTGTCTGGATATTTACCTGGCACTGCGCGCGAATAATCTTCTACTTCTACTATCTCAATATTTGGATATTGCGCGTAAAACGCCGCTTCTACAACATTCCTAAACTTACTTTGCGCGTTAACTAAAAACTGAACATATCCTTCAATTGAAATAAGTTCCAAACTTACAGCTGTCCAAAAATGGCCATCCCACCATTTTTCTTTAAAATTTATAGAGGACTTAGCGCCCTGAAGATGGTTAAATATATTTTCAACTGCTTTTGGCGTTTGCTCGGTATTTTTAGGAACATCTATTGCCAAAGTAACAAAATTAAGCGTCTTGGCATATTTTAAACGTCGTTGATAGAGCCACACTTGCAATCCGCCCCAGATAAAAATATATACAAGCGGAATCCATCCGCCATATATAAAAAGCGTCCACATTATTCCTAAAAATGATTGCTGTCCCAGCATTTCAAACCAGGAAAAATCTATTGAAATTGTTGGTAAGACAAAATCCATATATGCTTATACATTATATATAATACCACAAAAAGAAAGAGAGACACAAAGGTTGCGTCTCTCTATTGTTTATAAGTATAGCGCGCTTTAAAGTATTTGTCAAGCCAAATACCTTTCAATCACTTTTGACTCTTCTATTGAATTAACTCCAAACCCCTCAACTGGATTTTTGATTACAAATGAACCAACTCTTTGATTTTGCGCAACTGCCATGCCAATCATATCTGTTAAATAATATTCTTTGGCTACATTTTCATTTTTTAATTTTTCGATATTTTCCCAAAGCCATTTTGCGTTAAAGCAGTAATAACTTGTATTAACTTCTTTAATTTTTTTCTGGTCATCGTCAGCATCTTTTAATTCAACTATTTTTTCCACATCACCTTCTTGATTTCTAACAACTCTACCGTAATGATAAAATCTATTAAAATCCCCCTCAAAATTAGGGGAATTTACAGTACTTATTGTAATAGCAGAGTGATTTTCTTCGTGCATACCAACCATTTGTTGAATTGTATCACAACTCACCAATGGCATATCACCCAACAGGACCACTATATTATCGGAGTCCAGCTTTGATAATTCTGATTTTGCGCACATTACTGCATGGCCTGTTCCAAGTTGTTCTTTTTGCCAAACATAGTGATATTTATTATCAGTTTCTTGGATAACATCTTCTCCCTTATATCCAATTATTATTGTCGGTTTTTCACAAATCCTAACTACTTTTTCTAAAAGATACCCAATCATCGGCTTTTCTTTAATTTTAAAAAGCACCTTTGGGAAGTCGGCATTCATCCGTGTTCCCTTACCGCCAGCTAAGATGATGATGTGAGTTTTTGGCATAAT
>JAYEKT010000027.1:0-4180 GCA_034716735.1 Patescibacteria group bacterium | reverse complement strand
AAACAACTTGGAATACTTCAAGATTTACAAGGACCAAAAATCAGAGTAGGAGAAATTGATGGGGAGATAATCCTCAAAAAAGGACAAGCAGTAATTTTAAATGGAAAATCCAGTTCAAATGGCGTAATCCGTATTCCATTAACTTACAAGAGCTTGCATAAAGATATAAAAAGCGGAAATAGAATTTTATTAGATGACGGATTAATAGAGTTATTAGTAGAAAGCGTGTTTAAAAAAGACATTCGCGCAATAGTAAAAGTCGGTGGAACGCTTATATCTCACAAAGGAATAAATCTGCCAGATTCTGTTGTTAAATTATCATCTCTTACTAAAAAAGATAAAGAAGATTTAAAGTTTGGACTTAAAAAGAAGGTAGATTTTATAGCCCTTTCTTTTGTACGCAATAAAGATGATGTTTTAGAATTATTAAAACTTTTACCTAAAAAAAATCCACCATTTATAATCGCAAAAATTGAAAAACACGAAGCAATTAAAAATTTTGATAAAATTCTTGAGGTGGTAGATGGAATAATGGTGGCAAGAGGGGATTTGGCTTTGGAAATTCAAGCTGAAAAAGTTCCTGTAGCTCAAAAGGATATGATTATTAAGTGCTTGGCTATAGCCAAGCCAGTGATTGTGGCAACGCAAATGCTTCATACAATGATAGAAAAACCTCGTCCAACTCGAGCCGAGGTTTCAGATGTTGCAAATGCCGTAATTGATCATTCTGACGCGCTAATGCTTTCAGGTGAATCAGCAGTAGGAAAATATCCAGTCAAAGCCGTTGAAACAATGGCGCGGATTATAAAGAATGCTGAAAATTCAAAGTATGATGATTTAAAACCTTGCTTGGTGATGTCAGAAGTGTCGCGTGTTTTATCTGAAGCGCCAAAATCAAAAGCAATTATTGTTGTTTCTGACTCAGCCGAAACTGCGCGAAAGATAAGTCGTATCAGACCAGAACTTCCGATTTATGCGAGTGTTACAAATGAGCGGGAGTCGCGCGAACTTTTGCTTTCATGGGGAGTAAAACCATTTTTTTTAAGCAAACGAAGAAGAATTAAGGGGCTGGATAAAAAATTTATAAAATTTCTAAAAAAGAAAAAATTATTAAAACCAAAGAATAAAATCATTTTAGTAAAAAGCGAGAAGGGGAATGAAACAGTTGAAAAAATAAATTAAAAAACTCCGACCTTAGTCGGAGTTTTGCTTTCTATACATCTACATTAAATCGCAAATAGCAGAGTATAAAAACATCCCGCCATAAATATCAACTGCCCAAAATATCAAATTAACAACAACCAAAATTAAATAACGACCAAAAATAGAAAAACTACGCCACAAAAGAACAAAAACCAGTAAGATAAAGCCAATCTTAGAAAGCGATGCTGGCAAAACATCAAATCCATCTACATAAATGGGGTTTGCTTCGCGCGCGCAAGTTAATACATTTACAAGAAAGTGTGTTTGAGCAACATCAATAACCTGCGCCACAACAAAAAGTATAAAAAGTACAACTTCTCCTAATGTCCATTTGGCTCTCGGGTTTTTTCTAAAAATAAACCAATAAACAAAAACCATAGAAAACACAAAACCACAAGCAATCCATGGTAGCATATTCCTAACCTAATGTTTCTACAACAAAACGCCAGATAAAAAGTTCATTTTTAGCTACAAACCCCCACTGGGCCACAACTACAGGAATCACAAACACTACATACCAATTTATCTTTAAAAGTATTGTCTTGCCTTTTTCTGAAATATTTATTTTTTTGAAGATAAGGGTATTAAGAGCATATAAAAATGGTCTTAATGCCACAAGACCGACAAAAGCAGTGAGCTTAAACAACGAAAGAAGACGGATATCTGGATAATGCCCAAAAAGAGGATTGGCTTCGTGGGCAATGCGAAAAACGCAGACAGCAAAATAAGTTTGCAAAATATCAATTATTCCGCCTACAACCAAAAAAGATAAAAGTATAATTTCTGCGCTTTTCCATGGATGCATTTCTTTTTCTCTAACTTTTCCCCAAACATAAGAAAAAATAACAAAAGCAGCAAAGCCAAACCAAATCAGCCAACGTTCCATTTTTTCCTCCTTTTTGTTGTTTATTAATAATTTGTAAAAGAGCGTTTTCGTTTTCTTTGATTTCATCTTTACACATCCAAAGGGTCTTGTCAAGATTTAAAATTTATGGTAAACTAATCTTAACTCCTGCCTAGTGCGGGTCCGTGGTGTAGCTTGGTTAACACGTCGCCCTGTCACGGCGAAGATCGCCGGTTCAAATCCGGTCGGACCCGCTTTATGCAGGAAACATTACAAAATTTCATATTATCTATAGAACCATGGCTTAGAGCCAGTGGTATAAAGATTGTCGCCATTTTAGTTGGCGCTTTTTTAATCCGCAAATTTGGAAAACTCATTATTGGAAAGATTATACGAAAACTTGTCCCGCCTGAACAATTCTTGTCTGCAGAAGCAGAAAAAAAACGTGAAGATACTTTAATTGGTGTGTTCTCAGGAACTGTTGAAGTTTTGGTTTGGATTGTAGCTTTGATGATGATTTTATCTGAATTTGGTATTGATATCGCGCCCGTAATGGCTGCAGCCGGTGTCGTTGGTTTGGCGCTTGGATTTGGTGGACAATATCTGATTCGTGATGTAATTGCTGGACTTTTTATCATTATTGAAAATCAATACAGAGTAGGGGATGCGGTTGAGATTGATACTGTCAGCGGAACAATAGAAGACATCACACTTCGAACAACAATCTTGCGAGATTTAAACGGTACAGTTCACCACATTCAAAACGGAAGCTTTAGCAGAAGCGCAAACAAATCAAAAGAATTTGCGCGGATTAATTTAGATGTTGGCGTGGCGTATGATAGTGATATGAAAACAGTTATCGGCACAATAAATACAGTTGGAAAAGAAATGGCTTCGCATTCAAAATGGGGGAAACTTATTACCAAAAAACCAAAATTTGAAAGAGTTAATGAATTTGCTGATTCAGCAATAATAGTAAAAATTTTGGGCGAAACAAAACCTCTTGAACAATGGGCAGTTACAGGGGAATTACGTAAACGCTTAAAAGCAGCGTTTGATAAAGAGGGAATTGAATTCCCATTCCCACAGATGGTTGTCCACAAAGCGAAAGAATAAAATCCTAACTATGGAGGTTCAACCTCCATAGTTTTTCAACAGGCGAATTAACCCACACCCGCTCAATCCGAGCGGGTTTTTGTTTTGAATTCTTAGTTCAAAACACCTTGCACTCTACGTAGTGCGGGGTTAAAACCATGGTTTTAAGTGATGTGTTTGCCAAGCAATCTTAAATAAGATATTATAAAAGTAAGAATTAACCCACTAAATTTTTTCAATGTCCTCCTAAATTTTTTCAATGTCCTCCCTGCGGAGGCAGGGATCTATGTCTATTTTAGTGGATTCCCGCCTTCGCGGGAATGACAAAATGTATGAAAAAGAAATCTGTAAGAGTGCGTTTTGCGCCGTCGCCAACAGGGTTTTTGCATGTCGGCGGGCTTAGAAACGTGCTTTATAACTATCTCTTTGCTAAAAAGAATAAAGGTAAATTTCTTTTACGAATTGAAGATACTGACCAAGCGCGCAGTGTAAAAGGCGGAGTAGAAGGTCTTATCCGAACACTTAATCGGCTTGGTTTAGAATATAATGAGGGACCAGTACTGAGGGGTAAAACAATAGCGCAAAAAGGAGCAAGCGGTCCATATATCCAATCAAAACGACTTAAAATTTATAAAAAATATGTTGACGAGCTTGTTGAAAAAGACAAGGCATACTTTTGTTTTTGTTCGTCTGAACGGCTCAAAAGAATGCGCGAAAAACAAATAAAGAAAAAACAACCAACAATGTACGATGGAAGATGTAGAAACTTGCGCCAAGAAGAAGTAGAAAAAAGATTAAAAGATAAACTTTCTCATGTTGTTCGCCTAAAAGTTCCCAAAAAAGGAACAACAAATTTTATAGATATTATCCGTGGGCATGTATCATTTGAAAATAGATTGATAGACGATCAGGTTTTAATGAAATCTGATGGATTTCCAACATATCATCTTGCGAATGTTGTAGATGATCATTTAATGAAAATCTCACATGTAATCCGCGGAGAAGAATGGCTTTCATCCACCCCAAAACACATTATTT
>JAYEKT010000026.1:0-4254 GCA_034716735.1 Patescibacteria group bacterium | reverse complement strand
TAACTACATTCAAACACGACAGTCGGCTGTCGTGTTTGAAATTATTGTTCCGCTTTTACTTCCTAAACAACAACCAAACCCCGACCATAACTAAAATAATTCCGCCAAGCTGAAATAAACTAATACTTTCTTTTAAAAAGATTGCTGAAACAAGTGTTACCACAACAATAGCTCCAATAACTAAAGCTGGATAAGCAATGCTTAAATTCATTCTCTGAAGTACTAAACCAAAAATTGGAAATGAAATTATCAAAAGTAAAGCGCCGCCAACAACAAAAGGACTTGTTAAAATTTTTCCAAGCGAAAACCAAACATTTTTCCAATCCAATACTGGCAAATTATCCATTCCAATCTTAATAAAGATATTCGCAAAAGCATTTGCTAAAATAACTAAACCAAGTAATACGTAAGTCATATTTTATTGCCTGATAGCTGAATAAATTTCATTATGAGAACCAATATCATCTGTATAAACTACAACATAATCACCGTCTAAAACTGCTATTGATGGCTCAAAAGAAATACTGTTTGAATCTGAAACATTCTCCTCTGGCGTAATAATTGCGCCGTCTGAGTTAATTTCCATAAAATAGATATCTGATTGTGATTTGTCTAAATACCCGCGATAATCCGTCCAAACTATTCCAAATTTGTCATTGTTCAAAATAACTTCTGGGTCTTCTGAAACTCCGTTATCTTTAGTCGTCAACCGAACGGCATTTCCCACTTTCTCTCCATCTGTATTGATTTTTTGATAATAAATTTCATAATGTTTTCCTGAAGAACCTACATTTTCAACTTTCTCTTGCCAAACAATTCCATAATTACTTCCATCCCACACTAATGATGGATTTAATGAATCGTCTTCTGTTTCTGTAATTCTTACATCATCACTTCCCACAACAACTCCCTCTTCATTAAATCTTACAAAATAAATATCTCTTGAACCATTTCTATCATCAGCCCACACAGCTGCATATTCATTATTTCCCCAAACTAAATCCGGCTCAAACACACTAGAAGCTCCTGTGGTAATCCTGATATTATCTCCAACCAAAGTATCTACTGTATCAGCTCTATGAAAATATAACGATCCTTTGGTGTGATTGTCCTCAACAAAATAACGAGAATCCCACCACACAATACCAAAATTTGTCCCGCTCCATGCAACTTTAGGATTTCTCGCAAAACCAATCTTATTAGTAACTCTTTTGTCAGTAGTTACCTTGTTTCCATCTGTATCAACTCTCATAAAATATATTTCACGGCGTAGAATATCATAATCTTCCCAAACAATTCCATAACCCAAAGTTCCTCGAGCTATGGAAGGAACAGTTGATTCATAGATATTGTCAGTCGCTTCAAACGGAACTGATTTAAGTGTGTTATTAGAATCTATAAAAGCAAAGTTAATTTCGTCTCGTTCTCCAGCTGAATAATATGTCCATACTGCAGCAAAATCAGAATCTGTCGCGACAATGTCTGGATTTTGCTGACGAAATTCTTCTCCTCTAATTCTAGAATTTTCCCAAACTGCGACGACTGATTCTTCTGCCGGCTCTTCGGGTTCTTCTGGTTCTTCTGCCGGCTCTTCTACTGTTACATCATCAGTATCAGAAACAAGCGGGCTTGCTGATTTTTCTACACCCTTGTTGTCATTGATAGTTGTCGCCGAACTCATTTCTGCCTCGCGGTCATAATCATCTGCAGATTCAATTGGGTCACCGATTTGATAATTTATGAAAAACGTATCTGGAACATCATCTATTTTTGTGTTCCAGTCGCTTCCATATAAAGACGTTGCTACTTCTTCAGTTTGAACCCAACGCAAAATCCCTCCGCGAGATACTGCGTAAGTTTTTGGGTCGGTCTGGATTTTTATCATCTTTACGCCAGGACGATATGTAACATTTCCTGCAAGAGTGATTGCAGCAAGCTCAGCATTAGAAAGAGATATCACACGACTAAAATCTGTAAACCATGATTTGTATGTTTTTTCATTAGGAAAAACATACCGCTTGCCATCTGCGGCATAATAATAAAGAGTTGATTCACTACTTTTGATTAATGCGTCTGGGGTGACTGCAGAAAATGTCGGCGCTGGAAAAAAACCAAATAACAAAAAAAGTATTAAAAAATATTTTAGTATTTTCATATAGAGTATTATACCATTTATTCGACTATCATCACAAACTCTTTGGTTGAAATGATTTGACCATTATTATCAAGTAATTTTTCTTCAACCGTATAAGTTCCTGCTAAAAGTTCAATTGGTCCTAAATCGCGCCATAAATCATCACTCGGTTGCATTTGCGCAATTATAGATTGCCACTCATTGCCATTGATATTTAAAACGATTTTACCGCTAAAAAATTTACACTCATTATCACGCCTTCTTATATGTGTCCGCGCAAAAAACGGCTCATTTTCTTTTGGCAAGGTCTTGGCATACAAGCTATCTATCCAAATATAATACAATCTTTCGGTTTCTGATAATGTCTCTTTTTCTTCTTGTTCCTGTTGCGCATGTTCTTCCTCTTGTTTATCTTCAATTGCCTCATCTGTATTTTCTGTTTTATAAATTATAATCTCTTTTATTGGACCCTCTACTTGTTCAATAATTCTTTGAATAACAACTTCTGTTTTCTTTATCTCCTCTTCTATTACTGACTGTTCTTCTTCAGACACATTATTTAAAATTTCGGATAAAACTTCTTTCTTCTCCAAAACCCTATCGCCAACTCCTGATGCCCATGAAGAACCACTAACCTGGCTTTCTTCGGTTTCATCTTTTTTCATTTTTTCAATTTCATCCAAGGCCTCTTTAATATATTTTTCATGTTTAGGAAGAACTTTTTCTAATAGCTTGCGATTTTCCTCGCTATCTGCGACATATTTAATTTCATTTAGTTTTTCATCTGAATATTCTAATAATTTTCCTAATTTTTCATCAGGATTTTTGATTGCTAATAATTTCATCCTCTCGGCAAGATTATCTAAAAAATAAATATTGCTATCTGGTTGGATATCTGGCATTGGCAAATCCGCAAGTTTTGTGGCGGCGACATAAACAAAAGCAATTCCAGCGATTATAAAAATAACGATTCTTATCATAATCTACTTTTTACTTTCAAGATACGCCGCGATTATGGCCGTAAGAGGCAAAGTTGCAATAAGTCCAATACTGCCGGTCATGGCTCGGATAACTTCTTCGGCTATAAATTCAAAATTTAAAAATTTTATGTAAGATTCCCCTAATTCAGTGAAAAGCAACAAAAGTGGCAGTGACACGCCTACATAGGCAAAAATTAATGTATTAGTCATGGTGCCCATAATATCTCGTCCAATAGTAAGTCCAGATTTTACTAATCCAGTAAAACTAATTTTAGAATGCGCTTTTTTCACTTCAGCTATACTGGAGGCAATAGACATACCAACATCCATAATAGCGCCTAACGCCCCAATTATAATGCCTGCAAACAATAACCCCCTTAAATTTAAATTAGGAAAATTAGCATAAAGTAATCTTGATTCTTCGTTAGAAAGCCCTGTCATATTAGCAATCTTTCCAATAGTTATTGCCAAAACTGTTGCTATCAAAAGTCCGCCAATTGTTCCAAGTATTGCAGCCACGCTTTTTTTCTTTAGTCCGCTTACTAATAATAAAGTGATAACAGTGACAATAACAGAGATTATCAAGGCAAGCACAATTGGATTACCCCCATCAAGCATCCTTGGAATCAAAAAATAAAAAATTAAAACTATTGAAATTATTAAACTTAGAATAGTTTTAAAACCTTGCATTCTGCCAACTATCAGTAGTAGTAAAAGAAAGCCAATAATTAATCCTATCAAAGGCCACAAACGCCAAAAATCCTGTATATATAATGACGAAGTTCCGTCCGCAAATTCTTCAATATAAACCACCACCTTGTTATTCACCTTGAATTCTAAACCCAATGGATTATAAAGCATGCTGTTTTCCACTGTCTTTTCTTCGCCTTTGTATTTTCCGCTTAAAATTTTAAGGTTGATGTCTTGTATTTCTCCAAATCCTGAAATTTCCAAAATTTTTGCTTTTTCATAATAAGTCGCAGTTGGTTCTTGATATTGAAACATGTCAATTGGAATTTCTGATTCCTGCGCAGACACAAATCCTGCTGATAATAATAAAAAGATGATTGATAATAATATAGTTTTTTTCATATGACCTTATAATAACATTTTAGATACTTGGAAGCAATTTAAAAACCC
>JAYEKT010000025.1:0-4271 GCA_034716735.1 Patescibacteria group bacterium | reverse complement strand
ATTTTGCGGAATCTTCGTGTTGCATTAACCACCATGCCTCATCAATAACTAAAATTCTCTTTTTCTTTTCAGAACGAATAGTGTTCCATATAAAATTCACGATTGTATAAATTGCCATTGGTCTTAGCTCATCTTCTAAATCACGCACTGAAAATGTAACAAGTTTATTTTTAACATCAATATTTGTTGGGGAATTTAAAAGACCAGCAAAAGTTCCTTCAGTATATTTTTTAATACGGATAACCAAATCACCGGCCCCTTCCATACCTTCAAGAACTTCCT
Organism: Patescibacteria group bacterium; assembly: GCA_034716735.1. GTDB lineage: Bacteria > Patescibacteriota > Patescibacteriia > DYHP01 > DYHP01 > JAYEKT01. The sequence continues at coordinate 3,989 of JAYEKT010000025.1, read as the reverse complement.
GTAAATCCTGCATAACTGGCGCTTCTATTGTTGATAAATCAGCAATAGATGGAGTGATGTCTTTTTTGGCATATGTTTCAAGAATGGCACGGTCTAATATCGCGTCCTCTGCAGTAGTCATTTTGCCAAACATAATTCTACAAAGACCTTTAACTGTAATAACAGCGCTACGAATTATATCTTCGGTTGAGACATCTTCGCCAACTGGTCGTGGCAAATCAAAAGGATTAACTTTTGAATCAGACGATAAAGAAATGTTAATATAAGTTCCGCCAACAGCATTAGAAAGATGCTTGTATTCCATTTCAGGATCAATGACCAAAACATCAATTCCAAGCATTAAACTGCGCAGGACTTCTAATTTAATAGCGTATGATTTTCCCGCGCCAGATGTAGCAAAAACAACCGCGTTTGCATTTTGCATTGAGAACCTGTCAAAAAGTATCAAGCTGTTATTATGTCGATTTATACCATAGAGAATTCCATTGTCTGAGCTAAGCTCTGATGAAATAAACGGAAATGATGACGCAATAGGCGATGAATTCATATTAAAAGTTATCATAAGTTCGTCATTCCCCAATGGCATCGTAGAATTAAATCCTTGTTCTGCTTGATAGAAAACTCTTTTAGAATGTATTAATTTAGAACCAACAACAGCTTCAATATCTTCTGTTATTTTATCTAATTCTTTCTTTGATTTCGCGTAAAGCGTAATATAAAGCGCAAATTGGAAAAAGTGCTCTGTTCCTTGCGTCAAATCATCACGAAGTCCTTCAATATCACGCAATGCAGTTTCGCGGATTGGATCGCGTGGAGCGCCTTTTTCTGCGTCAGAAATAATCTGCGCCTCAAGTACACCCACTTTTTTCTTTAATTGCTTTAAGATAACATCTGATGGAACTGGATAAAAGAACATGCCGATATCTAATGTCGCGTTAAAGTTAATCACAGGAGAAAACCATCCTACACCAACATAGCGAGGATAAGTTACAACAAAAAGCGTGCGAAGATAAACATCTCCGAGTTGCACAAAAGCCGGCTCTACTTTCATTGAAGCAGGAGCAATCAAATCACGAACAGTAGCAACCCCTTTTCGATACTCCATCTCTTCTTCAATAGCAACTTTTTGAACGCCTGGAGTAGCAACCTCTGGAGTTGATTCTTTTTTAGATTTTCCGAAAAGCTTAAACGCCATATTATTCTTCAATTCTTAATTTACCAACCTCTTTAACTTTTTGTGATTTTCTAATATCTGGATTATACATCTCGTAATATAATTCAATTAAACTTTGCGTATCCAAGGGTATTGCGTTAACACCCATACTTTGCAAACCTGTAACCACATGATTAACCCTCATCATCAAAGCGTTCTTTTTACTCTTAAAACGTTCTTCCTTAAGCCGAATTGTAACTGCTGGAACTAAAACCTCTTTTACTCTCTCAAAAAAACCTTTTCTTTTATCTGTAAGAGGGTTGTGTGGAACGATAACAAAAAATCTCTTGCTCATAATATCTCCGAGCTCAACTAATTCAGAAATAAAATTCTTATAATCTGCAATTTGAATTTTTAGTAAATCATTAGTTTGTTCTTTTTCCGATTTTTCCAACCGCGCAAGATAATCATCTATATTAAGCTTTCTTGATTGTATAACAATTTGCAAAGGAAAATTGATAGAATTTAAAAAACTTACATACGCAGAAATTACCGCTTCCTGCTCTTCCTCGGATTTTAACGCAAAATTTATACTTGAAATTAAAAGCGCTACGCGAAGTGTCCCATCTTTCAAGACAACAACACCATCGCGAATTTCAGCGATGTCAAGATAACGTTGGGTTGAAACGCTGGGCTTGGCGCCAGCAAGTTTTTTAGATTGCATATTATTCTTCTGGTTTATACGCTCCGCCTGTATTTACAATTAGTGATAATTCTGAAAGTTTGCTTGTTGTTAATCTCTCTTTTACTGGTTTTTCTTTTGGTGGAGGTGGGGGCGGCACTTTAACTAATGCTGTAACTTCTGCGCGTGTTAATAGCTTGTTCCAGACACGAAGCGCTGGACGCAATGATGTCTGAAGTAAATTTAAAACAAAATAATGAAAAGGTTGACCGTTTATCTTTACAAAAGCAAAAACAATTCCAATTGAAAGTTCTGTCAATCCTAAAAAAATAAATAAAGTAAAAGTTGCCAAACGAAACGTAAGAGCCACCAAAAGACCAGTTGCAAGCAATATCATAAACTGCCGAGTTGTTATCGGTCCGATAATTTTATCTTCAACCTCTATAAATTGTGGAACAACAAACTGCTTCATAAGTATTATATCAAATTCTTAGATATTTATTAAGCGCAATTAATGCTTTGAATTCCTCTTGGCTCAAATTGGGCAACTTTTTTTGTTCACGTTGCGCCAAAACATCAGAAACTGGCATTAGTTCACTCATACTTTGATTTAAAATCTCAAAATATATTTTTGATGGTTCTGATTCTTGCCACGCTTTTATGCCTTGTGTTTTTTTGGCATAAGATTCATCTTCAAGAAGCTCAATCTTATCTTTTATTTTTTCTGCTATATTTTTTGGTGACTTTGCCAGTCGCCTAAAATCAGCCAATGTTATTTTTCTAAGTTCATCAATCGGACCTGTAAGGCGCGGGGTAAATTTTATGGCCTCTACTTTTGGTTTGATAGTGTCATCCCGAGCAGCGCGAGGGATTTCGCGGGAGCGAAGCGACCCGCGCGGATCGCCCTGCGGGGCTCTCGCGAGATTCTTCGCCTGCGGGCTCTGAATGACAGGGGGAACGACAGGTTGGGTCGAGGAGGGTTTAGCGCCTGTTAGTTTAGTCCATCTTTGTCCAAGCGCTCTTGTTTCTTCTTTTTTCTCTCTTTCCTCCTTGCTTTTTCTCTCACTGTCTTTTTTCTTTTTCCATTCTTCAAGTTTTTGTAATTCTCCTTTCTTTTTAATCTGATTTAAAGAATTAACTTCTGCCTCTATTAAATTTAAAATTTTATTCGCGCCTTGTTTTTTAAGCCCCAGTCCGCCAATACTTCTACCACGCATAAAAAGTTCAAGTGTTTCGCTTTTATCACGAACATCCCTAAGGCGAGCAGAAACTACATTTAAAAATCTTTGTTTTAAACTTTCGTCTGAAAAAGAAAATTTTCCTTTTTCTAAGATATTTTTTATTGACTTTTGAACTTCTTCGTCAAAATTTACAACTCCCTCTATAAGTTTTTTTCTTTCCAGTTCTTTTTTATGATAAGCTATTTCACGTTCATCTTCGACATCAAAAATAGGACGAGATTTCACTTTGCTTCCCTCAGTTGAGGTGAGGGGTGTTGTTTCTTTAATGTCAGCACCCCTCCGCCCCTCTGGGGTACCTCCCCTCATCTGAGGGGAGGAAATTGGTAAATTGTCCGGTGGCTTGGGTTTCTGCGTAGAAACGCCCTGAACTTGTCGAAGGGGTGTTTCTGCATCTGCTAATTGAAACTCGCCTATTTTTGCCTTTATGTTTTGAATGACTTTTCTTGCAGTTTCATCAGTAAACTCCAATCCTCCAACCTTTGCCCCGCGCATCATTGTTGCCATTGTTTCCTCGTCATCTCGCGCTTCATGAAATCTATTGACTATAATATTTTTTAATCTTCTTATAGAAGATTTGTTCTTTAAAAGAATACCAACATCTTCAGCAATTTTCTTTAACAAATCATCTGGTGTGATTTGTTTGAGCTTTATATGTTCAACAACAAATTTTGTTGGATCTCCGTTTATTTTTTTTATTTCTGCAGAAACATCTCCAAGATACGAATCAATCGGCAAAAAAACATTTCCCAAAATTTCCAAAGATAATGCCTTAGATTTTTCTGGTTCCAATCCAAACGCTTTTTCAACTTCTGCTGGAAAATCTTCAAGTGATAATTCTTTATAAAATACCTTGTCTGTTATATCAAAATATAAGCTTTCTTGTTCGGATGATAATTTGAATTTTTTAAATATG
>JAYEKT010000024.1:14199-16463 GCA_034716735.1 Patescibacteria group bacterium | reverse complement strand
GAGCGCTTTAATTCTATTTTGAACTGACGAAGTAAATGGCTCAATTTCTTTACGCAAATTATCATCTAAAGTAGTTACCGTGTCTACTAAATGGGTTCCAGTTCATATTACAGGGTCTTTTTTGTGTTTATGCTATTTTTAGATTTTTTAAAAATTTTTCCAATTCAGTATTTCTTAATTCCCGGTATTCACCGGGTTTTAAGTTTGCTAATTTTATATCCATAATTCTAACTCTTTCCAAATCCAAAACCTTGTGGCCAAGCACAGAACACATTTTTCTAATTTGACGCTTTTTTCCTTCAGTTAGAATTATCCTAAATTGTTTGGGATTTATTTTTTTGACTTTGCATTTTTTAGTTTTATATCCATCTATTACAACACCCTGGGACATTTTTTCTAAAAATTCTTGAGTAACGACCTTACTTGTTTTAACAACGTATTCTTTTTCATGTTTATGTTTTGGATGTAATAATTTTTCAGTAATGTGGCTATCGTTTGTTAGGATTATAAGTCCGTGCGAATTTTTATCAAGTCGCCCGACGGGAAAAATTTGCACAGGATAATCCAAAATATCATTAATCCCTTTTTGTCCTCTATGAGCAATATTAGAAACTATACCAACTGGTTTATTAAAAGCTAAATAAACAAATTTTTTCTGGACGTCTTTTAAAGAATCTCCATCAATTTTTACTTCGTCATCTTCATTTATTTTTTCACCCAAAACTGCAATTTTTTCATTTATTTTTACCCTTTTTTCTATTATAAATTTATCCGCTTGACGACGGCTAATGTTTTTCTTTGAAGTAATGTATTGATTTATTCTTGCAGGGAAGTCCATATAAGTTTATTGTAGCTCTTTTATCAAAAAAGAAAAAGAGGGGCTTTTTTTATTTATCGCTCCGTGATATTCTTAAGTTGAGAAAAAATATGTCTTTTATTATTACTCTTTGGCAAACTTATCTTTTTGAACCGCTTTTGAATGTTCTGATTTTTATTTACAATAATTTTACCAACGCAAGCTTGGGTCTTGCTGTTATTTATCTTACCGTTCTTCTTCGTTTAGCGCTTTTGCCTTTTTCAATTATCTCGGAAAAAAACAAAGGAATATATGAAAGCTTGAAGAAGAAAGTCGGAACGATAATGGAGGACAGACACACTGACCCTATCCGAAAACGAGAAATTATTAGACAGGTTCTTAAGGAAAACAAGGTAAGCCATTGGGCAAAAGGCATTATGCTTGGCGTGCAGTTACTGGTTTTGATTGTTTTGTATCAGGTGTTTTTGGGGGGAATTAATTTTGATAAAATAGAATCGCTTTATTTATGGGTGTATCATCCAGATTATATAAATACCATTTTTTTTGGTTTTGATTTGGGCGAACGTAGTGTGTATTGGAGTTTCACGGTTGCGGTAATTTTGTTTTTAGAAATTAAATCTGAACAAAGCGGACGGAAATCATTACTCCAGAATTCTGAAGTTATATACAAATATATGTTTCCTTTGGCCGCCTTTCTTGTATTATTTTATCTTCCGATGGTCAAATCTTTATTTATCTTGACATCACTTATCTTTTCTTTTATTGTAATGTTAGTAGCGTCTTTTGCGAGGAAATCATTATTTAAAAAATAAATCAACATGGCTGAAACATTTGATAAAATAGTTTATTCGTTTGTAATGGAGGATGTCTTGAAAGGGCTTTTTATTCATGTCCCGCCAGGTTATGTTGCTTGTGTTTATGATTTGGGCAGGGGTGTTCTTCGCAAGGTTCTTTCACCGGGACTTCATCTGAAAATTCCATTTTGGCAAAAAGCAAAACTTTTTAATACGCAAACACTTGAGTATAGCATCACACCGAGTTTTAATCCGCATAATTTTTTTGGATTAGGAGACACTCCAATTAAGGCGCAAACTTTTGACGGCAAGAGAATAGAAATGGAGGGAACAGTTTTGCTTCGTTTAGATATTAGTCAAGTGCCTGTTATTTGGCAGACAATTGGAGAAGATTTTGTTCAAAAAATAATTCGTCCGACAATACAAAGTCGCATGAGGATGATTGCTTCAAAGTACCCAATTCAAGATATTGTTTCAATGAAACGTGATGAAGTTGAAGAAGAGGCAAAAAACGAGCTTGTTCGAATATTCGCCCCTCGCGGGATTATAGTAGAAAATGTTCTACTTTCAGAGATACAATTAGAACAATATAAATCATTGCAGGAAAAAATTGAAGAATAAAAAGGAGGCATAAATGAAGATGTCCAGAGGGG
>JAYEKT010000024.1:10906-14099 GCA_034716735.1 Patescibacteria group bacterium | reverse complement strand
TGCGCCACTTGATTAGTTCTTTTTTAACACGACATTCAAATGTCGTGTTTATTATTGTCAATAAAATATGCTTGTGCTACAATTAAACTGAAATTATGCCCACAAGAAGCATAAAATTTTTTCGTATCCTTTGCGCAACCTGTGTTTTTCCGCTGGTATTTTTAGGATATAATCCCTGTTTTGTTTCTGCCGTCGGTCTTGTCCCAAATGACCACGAGCTTGATAAACAATGGTATTTAAACCAAATTCATGCTAAAGAGGCATGGCTTAATTCTAAGGGTTCAAAAAATGTTGTTGTAGCTGTTTTGGATTCAGGTGTTGATTTAGACCACCCAGATTTAAAAGATAATATCTGGACAAATCCAAATGAAATAGAAAACGGTCGAGATACTGATTGGAATGGCTATGTTGACGATATTCACGGTTGGAATTTTGTAGAAAATAATAATGATACTAATCCTCGTATTGAAGAAGGGTGGGTAGAATTGGGTCTTCATCATGGAACAATAGTTGCTGGCATACTTGGCGCAAAAGGTGATAATGGACGTGATATTGCTGGTGTTGCGTGGAATGTTAGCATTATGCCTCTTAGGGTTTTGGACAGTAAAGGTTCTGGAGATATAAGGGATGTTGTAAAAGCAATTGATTATGCAATAGATAAAGGAGTACAGGTTTTAAATTTAAGTTTTGTTGGTTTTACATATAACAGAACTTTGGAAGTGGCAATAGAAAGAGCGCATAATGCTGGGATACTTATTGTTGCCGCGGCTGGAAATGATGTTTCTGATAGCACAGGCCTTAATTTAGATGCCGAGCCAATGTATCCAGTTTGTTATGATGGACCAGAAGGTGAAAATTGGATATTGGGAGTAACTGCGACTGATACATTAGATCAGCGAGCTTATTTTGCAAGCTATGGCAACAGTTGCGTTGATATTGCTGCGCCCGGAGTTGGAATATTGAGTACTGTTGTTCAACAATCAAATGTTGGTTTGAATCAATACACAAAAGGAGGTTGGTCAGGCACTTCTGTTGCTGTTCCACAAGTTGCTGGTTTGGCTGCTCTTCTTTTTTCAATCAGACCATCTTTAACAGCGAGTGAAGTTTTTGATATTATAACTTACAGTTCTGATTCAATTGATTTAATAAATCCAGAATATAAAGGAAGATTGGGCGTAGGGCGGATAAATGTAGATTCAGCCGTGCAATTGCTTTTGGGTAAAAAAGTGTCTAGCCTTTCCGTTCTCTTAAATCCATATATTATAACCGCTCCTTCACGTGGTTCTACGCCAGAAGTAAAGATTTTTTCTACGGGTGGACATGAAATTAAGAAATTTATGGCTTATCACCCAAATTTTAGGGGTGGAGTGGAAGTTGTTACGGCAGATGTAGATGGTGATGGTTATCCTGAAATAATTACTGGCGCTGGTCCTGGCGGTGGACCGCATGTAAGAATTTTTAGTTATGAAGGCGAACCAATTGGCGGTTTTTTTGCTTTTCCTCAAAATTTTCGCGGGGGAGTTCATATTGCCGCAGCAGATATAGATAGAGATGGGAAAGCAGAAATTATTGCCGGAGCAGGTGAGGGAATGATACCAGTAGTTAATATCTTTAGACCAAATGGATTAGTTATAGATTCTTTTATGGCGTATACAGAAGCATTTAGGGGTGGTGTTGAAGTAGCTGTCGGAGATTTAGAGGGCGATGGTTATCCTGAAATTATTACTGGCGCTGGTCCTGGCGGTGGACCTCATGTAAGAGTTTTTAGATATGATGGCATGCCCCTTAGTGGTTTTTTTGCTTTTTCAGAAACTTTCAGCGGTGGAGTTCATATTGCAACTGGTGATTTATGTGGAGATGGCAAGGATGAAATTATTGTTGGTCCTGGAAAGGGTAATACTTCTGGGGTTAAGGTTTTTAATTCTCGAGGTAAAGAAACAATCGGATTTTATGCCTACGAACCATGGTTTAGAGGAGGCGTTAATGTATCCACTGTTGATGTGGACACAGATGGAAAAGCCGAGATTCTCACTGGTCCTGCATCTGGATATTTATCAAAATTACGTATTTTTAATTCAATAGGACTTTTAACAGCCAATATTTCCGCATATGGCAATACCAGAAATGGTATAAATATAGCGGGAATGTGGAGATAAAAATTTATGCCTAATTCAAAACGAAAAAATATTTTAATAACTGGCGGAGCTGGTTTTATTGGTTCACATCTTTGCGAGAGATTGCTTAAAAATGCCAATGTAATTTGTCTTGATAATTTATCAACTTCCAAACAAAGAAATATTGACCACTTATTACAATATCCTAATTTTGAATTTTTACGCCATGATATATGCGAACCAATAGATTTTAAAAAATATAAGGAACTCAATAGATTCAAGGTTGATTTTCACGGGCTTCAGGAAATTTATCATATGGCTTGTCCGACTTCTGCGAAAAATTTTGAAAAATTTAAAATAGACACCTTGACTGCAAATTCAATAGGAATGAAAAATGTTTTAGATGTGGCTGTGAAATATAAATCAAAATTTGCGCATAGTTCAACTTCTGTAGTTTATGGCGCGCGTCAAAAAAATCAAACACATTTTAAAGAAGAAGATTTAGGGCTTTATGATCATCTTTCCCCACGTAGCTGTTATGACGAAGGAAAGAGATTTGCTGAAACATGTGTTGAAACTTATAGACAAGTACACAAACTTGATGCTAAAATTGCAAGAGTTTTTAGGACATATGGTCCAAGACAACGGCTTAATGATGGTGAAATGCTACCCGATTTTATTTTGGATGCCATTAATGGAAAGGATTTAGTAATATACGGCGATAAAGATTTTGCCACTTCTCTTTGTTTTGTAGATGATTTAACGGATGCGTTAATCAAACTTATGAAGGCGCCGAAAAACACAGGTGTTGTAAATATAGGAAGCGATATGGATGTTAAACTTGCAAATGTGGCAAATAAAATTATACAAATGACAGATTCAAAATCAAAAGTAGTTTTCAAAGAACCGCTACCGTTTATAACAGAATTAGGTCTTCCAGATATACGCAAGGCAAAAGATGTTCTTGGTTGGTTTCCGCTTGTTGGTTTAGATAGTGGATTAGAAAAAATGGTTGAATATGTGCAAGCCCATCGCGCAATCTTATCTTAATTTATGAAAGTAATAGCCATAATCCCCGC
>JAYEKT010000024.1:0-10806 GCA_034716735.1 Patescibacteria group bacterium | reverse complement strand
TATCAAAAGGACAGAGTTTTTTTGTCGGATTAGAAACGGCTTTTAAATTAGTATTAAGGAGGTTTGGAAAATGATATGCTTTTAGCTCAAATCATCTTCGTATTTTTCGCTTTGTTTGTGATTTCGCGAACAGTAATCAGGTTTAAGAAAAAAGAGCTTCCTTTGGGATGGTTTTTGTTTTGGATTATTTTTTGGCTGGTTGTAATAACCGTAGTTGTTTTACCATGGACAACCACGCTTTTAGCAGATTTGGTTGGAATTGGCAGGGGCGTTGATTTGGTTATTTATTTTTCAATTATTATCTTATTTTATCTTGTATTCCGACTTTTTATTAGATTAGAAAAAATAGAAAGAAATATAACAAAATTAGTAGAAAAAAATGCCATTGATGAATTCAAAAAATAACTACAAAATAGCAATAATTACACCAGTTTTTCCTCCATACGGAGGTGGAATAGGGCGCGTCGCCAAGGAGGACGCGCTTGTTTTATCTTCAAAACACAAGGTTGTGGTTTTTGCGCCGTGTAAACACACAATTTTACGATTTAGGAACGCAGCGGTTTTACTGGAGTTGTTTTGGAAACTTTGCGATTTTGACATTGCGCATTTGCATTATCCGTTTTTTGGAACGGCAGAGATTGTTTGGTTGATGAAAAAGCTGGGGTTATTAAGATGTAAATTAGTGATTACCTATCATATGGATGTGGTTGGGTCTGGTGGATTGGGTAAGTTTTTTAGATTTCATACAAAATACTTGATGACCCATATTTTAAAATCAGCAGATAAAGTTGTCGTGACAAGTTCTGATTATGCGCGACATTCAAATATCAAATCATTGCTTGAAAGATATCCAGAAAAGTTTAAAGAAATTCCAATTGGAGTTGATGATGAGTTTTTTAGTGTGAACAAAAATAGTGTTCAAGAGAAAACTATTTTATTTGTCGGCGGATTAGACAAAGCGCACTATTTCAAAGGATTATTTTATCTGTTAAAAGCATGCAGTAAAATTAATAATCAATACAAATTAATAATCATTGGCAATGGTGATTTGCGTTCGCAGTATGAATCAAAAGCGCGAGATTTAGGAATACAAGACAAAGTTGTTTTTGCTGGTTCAGTGCCACGAAAAGATTTGCCAAAATATTACAATCAAGCAGATGTTTTTGTTTTGCCGTCAATTGATAAATCTGAAGCATTTGGAATTGTTTTATTAGAAGCAATGGCATCTGGTACACCAGTTATTGCTTCACATCTTTATGGGGTTCGTACATTGGTACAAGATGGTGAGAATGGATTTTTAGTAAAACCAAAAGACGCAGAAAATCTTGCAGAAAAAATTCAAACAGTTTTGTCTAATCCTGACTTGGCAAGACAAATGGGGGAGTGTGGCCGAAGAATTATTGAAGAAAAATATAGTTTGAAAAAAGTCGGTGAGAAATTAAAAGAGTTTTATTCCACTGTCATTCCAGCGAAGGCGGGAATCCAGAAAATAATTTTAATAAACAATTTATATGGCGAATACGCGCGCGGGGGCGCAGAAAAGGTAGTAGAAAATCTTGAGAAAGATTTAAAGAAAAAAGGTTACGAAGTTTTTGTTATTTCTTCAAGCCCATTTTTCCCATTAAATCTTTGTTGGTATGGGGATTTATCAAAACATAGAATGATTTTTCGGTTGTTTTGGCATTTATTCGATATGTTTAATCTGCATAGTTTTTTTGTAATACGAAAAATTTTAAAAGAAAAAAAACCAGATATTGTTTGGACGCATAATCTAAAAGGATTAGGATATTTAATTCCTTTGGCAATAAGGTTTTTGGGTATTAAGCATAAGCACACTATTCACGATGTTCAACTTTCTGTACCAAGTGGTTTAATTATTTATGGAAAAGAAGATTGTTTGGAGAATAGTATTTTTTTAAGAAGGTGGTATGAAAAAATCTGTTGTTTTCTTTTTGGTAGTCCAGACATAGTAATTTCACCATCAAAATGGTTAATGGATTTTTATGTAGAAAAAGGTTTTTTCCCAAAATCAGAGAAGGACATCGGGTTTCACTCCGTAAGACCGCCGTGTGTGGCAAAGACCAAGGAGGGAAACCCGATGTCGCCAAGTCGCGTATTCAACATTCTCTACATCGGACAAATTGAAGAACACAAAGGAATTATATTTGCAATCAATACACTAAAAAAGCACTTGGCAACCCCGTTGCCAAGTGGCGCGCTTGGCAACGGGGTTGCCAAGTTTAGAGTTCACATTGTTGGTGATGGGTCTAAGTTGGAAGAAGTGAAAGAGCTTATTAAAGAAGATTCGCGTTTCATTATCTACGGACGAAAAACAGGAGAAGAACTTGAAAAAATTTGGAAAAAAATTGATTTAACAATTGTCCCATCGCTATGTTATGAAAATTGTCCGACTGTAATCTTAGAAAGTTTTGTTCATAATATTCCAGTCCTTGCCTCAAATATCGGCGGAATAGGGGAGGCGGTTCCAAAAGAATGTCTTTTTGAAGTAGGTGATGAAAATCAATTTTTGGAAAAGATAAATATAAAAATTTCATCGTTATCAAGAGAATAATAAGAATCTGCGGTTAGTTTTGCTTTTTTCAAAATTCTTTCAGAATTTGTCCAATATTTATTCAAAACAAAATATCCTTGCTTTACGCCAACAAGATTCATTGCCTCAACCATTGTCTCGCGCAATGGTTCTTTGTAAACCATATCAAGATAATATTGATATAATTTTCCACCTGTAGGAATTGGATAGTAAAAAATTTCACCGCTATCAGTTGAAAAATACTTTCTAAATCCAAATTCCTGAAGCGCGGCAGCAGATACTGCCTGGTTGGCAAGAACTATATAATCTTCGCCATTAGAATCTTCTTCAATAAAATGTACAGCATTAATATCTGAAATAGAAGTATTGATATTGTGGCTTAAATCATATCTATCAACCCGCGGATAAGTTAGATAAATTGAAAATGTCATCAGCCCCGCAATAATCAAGATAAAAAATAATCGGATAATCAAACCCGCTTTTATTAATTTTCTAAAGAAAAAAACAAGCGTAAAAAGACAAAGAGGGAATAAGAAATAACCAGCGATTTGAAAAAGGCGATTGGCATAATCCATTTGTTCGTATTCTATGACATCAGGGAAGTTTATAAAGAGTTTTAAAAGCAAAGCGCTTAAAGCAACAGATAGGGCTGATAAAAAGTAGGGGAGGGCGCCGTGTTTTTTTGCAATAAACGCGCCAATGCCAGCCAAAATAATTATTATAAAATGCAGATTGTTTTTGAAAAAATATACAAAGTCATAAAATAATCCATAGCGATTTTCAAAACTCGGAAGTGAGGGAATAATACTGCCCCACTCTGCTGATTTTAAAATCCCCTGCCATGCGTCGTAAAATATTACCTCTTTAAATATAAAGATTGCAGGGATTAGAATAATAGAGGCAAAAAATAATAAAATTAGCAGGGGACTTCTAAGCTTAAAATTTTCAAGTTCTTCTAATCTGCAAAATCCTATAAATATCAAAGCAGGGATGCCAGCCAAAGGGTGAACCATTAAAGCGGCGAGCGCGAGTAGGGTTAAAATCCAATAATTTCTAAACCCAACAGATAGAAATATCAAAAATAAAATAAAGAAATTAGCCAAACCCTGCGGTGTTGTTGCAACAAACATTGTGAGAGGAACAGTCAGAAATAATATTGGGATGATTGCGGCGGGTGAATTTCTATCAAATAATTTTTTAAAACTCCAATAGATTGTCGGTGGTAAAAATACCGCAGTTAAAATTGGCAAAAGCAATTTATCAACCCATTCAATAGGCGTCATCAGTATTTTAGACAAAAACACAACAAGCGTGTATTGCCCGATATAATAAAACGGTTTAGGACTTACCTGCCCCATCTCATAAATTAAATTTTCAGTTGCGCGATGAATGAAAGGGTCAAATCCATATCCAATTTTGTAGACAATAAGCCCTATTCCGATTGTTAAAAAAGAATGGATGCTGAGTAAAATTAAATTTATTGCAGTATATCTTTTGCGAAAAAATAAAAAGACCAAAACTAAACTTGCGGCAAAATGTATAATTAAAAATCTATCATCAATAATCTGCCAAGGCGCGCGGATTGCATCTATTGTTTGCGTTTTCCATAAGATATAAAAGAGGACAGATTCAAAAAATAAAAACAAACCAATCAAAAGCAATGGCCATGCCGTGATTATAATTTTTTTGATTTTAGGTATTCTAATCTTGTAAAAAAAGAGAAAAAGAACGATAATGATAATAACAAGAGCTATAACAAAATTATCAAATTTATATAGATAATAAATCGGCGTGGCAACAACTATTATTATTGCTAAGATTAAGGGTATTGCAAAAAATATTTTCCAAAAATTAGTCATCGTTATTATATAAACATATATGAGAGATCCATACAAGCTATATTTTCACGATAAGATATTTAAATACACGATTTTGCCGTTGATTCCAAAAGCGCTAAGACCAAATCATTTTACAGGATTTCGTTTGGCAACAATTCCTTTTGTCATTTTTTTGATATTCACGGAAAATTATATTATAGGTATCCCTTTTTTCTTTTTGTCTGCTTTGACTGATATGATAGATGGCTCGCTTGCAAGATTGCGGAAACAGATTACTGAATGGGGAACCTTATGGGATCCAATTGCTGACAAGCTTTTGATTGGTTCAGTTGTAATTATTTTAATCGCGCGAAATCTAAATTTATATTTAGGTCTTGCTGTTATTGGTTTGGAAATTGTTTTTGTAGTTGGCGGATTGTATTTGAAAAAGCAGGGGAAATCAATTGTGCCGACGATTTATACAAAAACAAAGATGATTTTGCAGGTGATTGCTGTTTTTTTACTTTTGATTTCCCTGCCCCTTGAAGCAGGATTTTTAATACCTGTTGTGAGTAGTTTATTTTCTCTATCAATTATTTTAGCGATTCTTAGTTTAATTTTAAGCGGTTTGTCGTTTTAAATTAAATGGGCAAATACTATTTGCTCATTTAGCAAATTTTACCCTGCACCACATTGGGTGCAGGGTTATTTTATTTTTTTCTTATACTTGATATTGAAAATAAAATAAAACCCCCTAATCCTATTCAGGACGGGGGTGATTTTTACTGCTCAAGCAGTTTTTCTTCTTTTATCTCTTTAATTAACACAAGCATCATGTCACAAAATTGCTTATTTTTCTTTTCTGTAAAAGGAATTTCCTTAATTATATTTGCCATTTGTTCAACCTTGTCTTTTAGATAAGGAGGGATTGTTGTACCACCATCTCCGGTAGCCAAGAATATACTTTCTACAACAACTTTTTCTTTGTCAACCACAGAAATAGTTTTGAGAAAGTTTTTCAATTTATCAAGAATTTCACGTTGTTCGGTTGGAGTTAGCTGGCGCATCTTTTGCCTCCTCTCAGTGATTTGATGAGTTTGTCGGCTTTTTGTCTTTCTTCTTTGAATATTTCTTCATCTTGAAGCCGTTCCACTTTTTTATAAATTGCCAATAACTTTTGTTTTAATATTCTTAAACTATTGTGTTCCCGAATAAAAATACAAGTAGTTGGATTAAAGCCACAGCTAAATTTTTTTCCGCTATAATCAAAATAAAACAACGCTGCTCCAAAGAGATATTCTACTGAAAGATTTAATTCATCATTTTTTCCCGTAATCCCGGTATCACAACAATCGTGACTTGTACGAATTTGTCCGGCATACCATTGCCATCCTTCTGGATATGAGATTTTTTCAAGAAGAATTTCGGCAAGTTCGTCAATTTGGTCTGCTCGTAGAACATGAAACGATTTACACCCTATTTTATTTGCTGAATGCGGGATGTCTGACATTTTTCCCCCTTTCTTTTTTTGTTATTTTATAAAATAAAAGGACTGATTAGATTTAAACATGGATTGTGAGGGTTGTCAAATAAAAACGGTGGTTCCACAGCATCGCTTTGCTCGGACTATGGAACCACCGCATGTGCTTGACTTTTTAAGGCAAAGATACTAAGATTGGTTTAGTATGAAAAACAAATATCAACTTATAACTTTGGGGGTTTTGGGAGTAATATTCTTTTTTATCTATTCTTATCTTTCACTTACCACACCTCTTATTTTTAATTCGCCAGATGAAACAGCGAATTATTTTTTTGCAGAGCTTTATGCTGAAGAGGGGCGTCTTTGGGAATCTGAACCATTAGAATTTGCCGCAGGAAATTCTATTTTTCCGCGAAGTATTAAAGCGCTTGGCGGACGTCTTGTCCCAGTTGGATTTCTCGGGCTTCCACTAACCTATGGTCTAATCGCAAAAGTAATCGGAACATGGAGCATCCTCTTTCTAACACCACTTTTTGCTGTGTTTGCTGTTTTGGCTTTTTACGGCATTATTAGAAAAATCTTTTCAAACAATGTCGCATTTTTGTCATCTATTTTGATGTTTGCGTTGCCACCGTTCTGGTATTATGCAACGCGCGGCTTGTTTCACAATTTATTATTTGTAAGCTTTTTAATCATTGCAATATATTTTCTGCAAAAAGCATATTCAAATACAGATGTTTATGAAAAAGTTAGAAGCCTAAACGCCCCATCAGGATTAATCGGATTACTTGGGTCATTCAAGTTTTTACATAAATTTTCTTTTTATGCTTTAGGAGGATTATTTTTAGGACTTACGCTAACGACGCGTCTTTCAGAATTTTGGTGGATTATGATTATCTGCGCGATTATGTTTTTTCTTGGTTATGGCGATCCTCATCTTCGCAGATTTGAAAGCAGAAGATATGGTATTGTTATAATTATAGCTTTTTTTATATTAACTTTTACCCCTTTCCTATACCAAAATCAGATTCTTTATGATAGTCCTTTTGCAACCGGTTATCAGACGCAGATATCAGACAGCGCTTCGGTAATATCTACTGATAGCGTTCCAATAGTAAACAACGCCAGCGCATCATTGGTTTTGCCATTTGGATTTCATCCAAAAACAATTGTATGGAGCGCATATAATTATTATTTAATGTTTTTTCCATGGCTTGTTATTCCGGCATTTTTAGGAATTCTTATCTTTTTGTTTGAAAAGAAGATGTCTTATAATAAAAGTTTGTATTTTTTGATTTTTTGTTTGATAACTGGTTGGCTTCTTATATATTATGGAAGCTGGAAATTTCACGACAATATAGACCCATCAAAAATCACAATTGGAACATCATATTTAAGATATTGGTTGCCGAGTTTTATAATGCTCTTGCCATTTTTGTCTAAATTTATTTTATTTTTATCAGGATTATGGAAAAAGAAAGTTTGGAAATATGGTTTGCCAATAGCGCTTGTTGCATTATTTTTCTACTTTTCTTTCTTTTCTGTATTTTACTCAGAAGACGAGGGAATTTTTCAAGTTAAACAAACTTTAGCTGGATATGATTTGCGTTCTCAAGAAGTTTTGGAATTGACTGAAGAAGACGCGATTATAATAACAGACCGTTCTGACAAATTATTTTTCCCAGAACGTCGCATCATTTATCCGCTTAGAAGCGCGCGTACTTATAATCTCATACCCAAACTAATTGATTTTGTTCCGATTTATTATTATGGGATTAGCTTGTCTGAAGAAGAGGATATAGAAATTGAGATGCAAGAAATGAAGAGATGGGGAAATGAGAGTTTGTATGAAATTGTTCACTAAATTTTTACAGATTTTGATTATTGTCAGTCCTCTTGTATTATTTGGGTATCTTTTCTGCTCCAACTATATTCCAGGGGGAGTTTTGGAAACTACTTATAACTTTGAACGTTCGCCTTGGGTTTCAGCGCTTCGGCCAGGGCATCGTCTTTCGGAAATCAAACAAAACGGGTTTAAGCACCAATCAATGACAGACGACCCGATTTATTTTGATGTGAATCTGCCAGTAAATTTTGAACAAATTGTTATTAGAATTGATTTTAAAAATCTTTTGAACCAAACATTCAGAATCGGCGCATATACATCAAGAGATGATTGGCAATTTATTTTTAAAGATTTTGAGATTGTGTCGCAAGGTAATGGTTGGCAAACAGGACAAGTGGAATTTGAAACTGCGTATTTAGACAAGCCGGATAATAAAATTACCTTTGTTCTATCAACGCCAGAGATTAGAGAAGTCGGCGGGAATATTGATATAAAAGAAATTAAAGTCGTTGCTACTAAATGACACCAAAGGTGTCATTTCTGCGTAGGTAGTGATACACTTAATTGAGGATTATAGATTCCTGCCTCCGCAGGAATGACATTCTATGAACAATATTATTAAAACCCTCTTTTACACATCATTACTTACTTTTATAATATTACTCGCCACCGAATTCCTTCGTCCTGGCTTTGCCACACATTTTTTAAATATGCCGTTGTTTTTTTTGATTTCACTAATAAGCGGGGTTTGTTTGGTGTTGTCTAAAAATATCGTGAAAAATAAAATATGAATCAACAAGCAATAGAATTAAATAAAATTATAACAGAAAATAATCCTGTTATTTACGAACTTCTTTCAGAAAAAGGGCGCGCGGCTTTTTTTCCAAAAACAGGGATTTTGTCTCAGTCAGCTGAAGCAAAAGGAAAGAAAATCAACGCGACAATCGGCATTGCTTTAGAAGAAGATGGTAGTCCAATGCGTCTTAAATCAATTTCAGAAAATGTTTTGTTAGAACCGAGCGAAGTTTTTCCCTATGCCCCAAGTTTTGGAAAGCCAGAACTTAGAAAACTTTGGAAAGATTTAATTTTAAAGAAAAATTCTGCGATAAAAAATGAAATGAGTTTGCCGATTGTAACGCAGGCACTAACTCACGCGTTAAGCGTTCTTGGATTTTTATTTGTAAATCCAGGCGATAAAATTATTTTGTCAGATAAATTTTGGGGAAATTATAGGTTGATTTTTGAAAATTTATCTGGCGCGAAAATTGAGACCTTTAATACCTTTGATGAAGATGAGTTTGATATAAAAAGTTTGGAAAATAAATTAAATGAAAGCTATGGAAAAAAAATCTTGCTTTTGAATTTTCCAAATAATCCGACTGGCTACACTCCCACAGTAGAGGAAATGGAAAAAATAGTTGGGATAATTAAAAAACGCGCTGAATTAGGGGATAAATTTTTAGTTATTTGCGATGACGCGTATTTTGGTTTAGTATATAAAGAAGGGGTTTGCAAAGAATCAATTTTTTCATATTTAACTAATTTGCATAAAAATGTTTTGGCAGTTAAAGTAGATGGCGCGACTAAAGAGGATTACGTTTGGGGTTTGCGCGTGGGTTTTATTACTTACGCCAATCAGGGAATATCAAAAGATGTTTGCGCCACGTTAGAGGCAAAAACAGCGGGGACTATTCGCGGAAACATTTCAAACGCGTCAAATCTTTCTCAGGGTTTGATGATAAAAGCGCTTGGAGCAGAAAATTATCAAAAAGAAAAAGAGGAAAAATTTCAGATTCTTAAATCGCGATATGACGTTGTCCAAGAAGTTTTAAAAAATCCAGATTTTTCTACATATTTCAAACCATTGCCGTTTAATTCTGGATATTTTATGTGCTTAGAATTAAACGCTCATTTGCGCGCCGAAGAAGTTAGAAAGATTTTATTAGAAAAATACGATACAGGAGTTATTTCAACAGGAAATTTTTTGAGAATAGCTTATTCAAGCGTGAAAAAAGAAGATATACCTAATTTATTTAAAAACATTTTTAACGCATGCATTTTATGTCAAAAATAACTATTATTGGCGCTGGCAATGTCGGCAGTCAAACGGCGTTTTGCGCTGCATTAAAAAATTTAGGAGGAATAGTTTTAATAGATACTGTTGATGGTTTGGCAGAAGGAAAGGCGCTTGATATTTTAGAATCAATGCCCTTGGCAGGGGAAGACGTAAAAATAAAGGGGGGAATGGACTATGAATTAACTAAAAATTCAGATGTTGTTATTGTGACTGCTGGAGTTGCCAGAAAACCAGGGATGTCTCGTGATGATTTGATAAATATCAATGCCGATATAATGCGTTCCATTATTCCAGAAGTTGTTAAACGTTCCCCTAACACGATTTTAATAATTGTTTCAAATCCATTAGACGCAATGGTTCATTTAGCGCATAAATTGAGCGGATTTCCAAAAAATAGAGTTATTGGAATGGCGGGTGTTTTAGATACAGCGCGATTTAAAACATTTTTAGCCGAAGAAACTGGCGCAAACGTTAAAGATATAGAAGCGCTTGTTTTGGGAGGACATGGTGATTTAATGGTTCCTGTTATTGGTTCGTGTGTTATTAAAAATACGCCCATCAATCAGATTTTATCAAAAGAAAAAATAGAAAGCATAGTTGAACGAGTTAGAAATGGAGGAGCTGAAATTGTCGGGCTTTTGAAAACAGGAAGCGCGTTTTTCGCCCCAGGCGCGTCAATCGTGGAAATGACAGAATCAATTCTTAATGACCTAAAAAAGACCCTGCCATGCGCTGTTTTGCTTGAGGGAGAATATGAAGTAAACGGAATTTTTGTTGGTGTTCCAGTAAAACTCGGCAAAAATGGAGTAGAAGATATTGTTGAAATAAATCTTACCGAAGAAGAAAAACAAGCATTGCAAAAGTCAGTGGAGCATATTAAGATTTTGGTGAAAAAAATTTAATTATCATTTAAAAAAACATATTTACGAAAGTCAAAATATACGGCGCCAGTTCTATCGGATTGGCAATCATTTAATACAAGTTTCAAGGAGGATGAGAGAAGAAATTTATCCAAAACCATCACTTTTGTAACAC
>JAYEKT010000023.1:3020-4450 GCA_034716735.1 Patescibacteria group bacterium | reverse complement strand
GATTGGATTCCTGATGGAATTTTAAGTTCAACTTCCCCATCTACTGTTTTTACATCTTTTTTAATTCCAAGCGCGGCATCTGGAAAACTAATTTTTTCTTGTGTGATAATGTTGTAATCGTCGCGGACAAAATCTGGATGTTTTTTGACGCGAACATTTATATACAAATCCCCTGCTTGCGCGCCATAAGCGCCTGCTTCGCCCTGCCCGCCAAGTCGCAAAGTTTCTCCGCCAGAAATACCAGCTGGAATTTTAATTTCTATTTTACTTGAATCTTTAATAATACCTGTACCCCTGCATTTTTTGCATTCTTTTTCTGGTTTTTTTCCTAATCCATTGCAATCATCACAACGAGATGCCATACGAATTGCGCCTAAAATAGAACGTTGCACTCTTTCTACTTGCCCAGAACCCTTACACTTTGAACAAGTATTAACTTTGGTTCCTGGCTCTGCGCCGTCGCCATTACATTTTTTACATTTTATATTTTTATAAAGTTCTATGTGTTTGGTGACCCCCCAAACACTTTCCATAAAATCAACGTTCATATCAACTTCTATATTTCGTCCTCTATTTCTTGCCGAAGCTGTTTGTGTTTGTTGGCGAAAACCACCGCCGAAGATATTTCCAAAAATATCGCCTAAGTCCTCAAAATTAACATTACCACCTTGGCCACCTTGAAATCCGCCAAATGGATTTTGCGCGCCTGCTCCACCCATTCCGTCAAATGTCTGTCCAAACTGGTCGTATTGAGATTTTTTATTTTCATCAGATAAAACTTGATATGCCTCGTTAATTTCCTTAAACTTATTAGCATCTCCACCTTTATCTGGATGGTTTTTGATTGCCGCGCGCCTAAAAGCCGCCTTGATTTCATCTTTTGAGGCGGTTTTATTCACTCCTAAAGTATTGTAATAATCTTTATTCATAATAAATTGTCATTCCCGCGTAGGCGGGAATCCACACATTGAGTTATGGATCCCTGCCTTCGCAGGGATGACAGCATTGACAAACAATAATTCCTATGCTACTCTATTACCAGCTGTTTAACAATAAAAAACGAAGAAAACCCGCCAAAATCTCCCGAAGGGAGACTGCGGAGGGTAAAGGAGGGCGCGATGAACGACGAGCAGACATTAGTTGTTAAATTTGATCCAGATTTTCCTGAAAATGATAATCTTACTCTCTATGAAATTGTTACTAACAAAGAATATGAACTAATTAACGGTATGGATATAGACAATCACATCTTGTCTCTAATTCCTGGGGCTGAATTCCGACCCGAAGGTGAAAAATTGGTATTTACAAACGGAGACAAGATATTTACTCGTTCACGCGATAGTATTCTACGAGTTTATGAACAAGAAACTGGCAAAGTGCTGTGGCCAAAGCCATAACCCGCAACCCCGACGCAAGATCGGGGTTTTTTT
>JAYEKT010000023.1:0-2920 GCA_034716735.1 Patescibacteria group bacterium | reverse complement strand
TCAGCGTGTGATTCTGCTTCGCTTTTCATCTTTTCAATTTCATCTTCTTTTAATGCGCTTGAATCAGTAATTGTAATCTTCTGCTCTTTTCCTGTTCCTTTATCTTTTGCAGATACATTTAAGATTCCATTGGCATCAATATCAAATGAAACTTCAATCTGCGGAACACCGCGCGGAGCTGGTGGAATACCATCTAACATAAATCTTCCAAGTGTTCTATTGTCAGGTGCCATTGGACGTTCACCTTGCAAGATGTGAATTTCAACTCCTGGCTGATTGTCTGCCGCAGTTGAGAAAGTTTGTGATTTTGATGTTGGAATAGTTGTGTTTCTTTCAATAAGTGGAGTTGATACACTACCAAGTGTTTCAATACCAAGAGTAAGAGGAGTAACATCTAAAAGTAAAACATCTTTTACATCACCAGATAATACTGCTGCCTGAACTGCCGCGCCTTTTGCTACACATTCCATTGGGTCAACACCATGCTCAATCTTTTTACCAATATAATCTTCAACAAATTTTTGAACGACTGGCATTCTTGTTGGTCCGCCAACCATAATAATTTTTTCAACATCTTGTGGTGTGATTTTTGCGTCTTTTAAGGCCTGTTCTAATGGATTTCTGCATTTTTCAACAATTGGTTTTATTAATTCCTCAAGTTTTGCTCGGGTGATTTTCATTACCAAATGTTTTGGACCACTATCATCTGCTGTAATAAATGGAAGATTAATTTCTGTTTCAAGGGTTGTGGATAACTCTACTTTTGCCTTTTCCGCAGCATCTCTTAATCGTTGTTCAACAGTAGCATCTTTTGTTAAATCAATTCCATTTTCTTTTTTGAATTCATCGGCAATGTAATCAACTAAAACCTCATCCATATCACGACCACCGAGTTGTGTGTCGCCAGAAGTTGATGCGACTTCAAAAACACCTTCACCAAAATTCATTACAGTAACATCCAAAGTCCCGCCACCCAAGTCAAAAACAACAAGTTGCTGATTTTTTTGACTGACCTTATCTAAACCAAAAGCAAGTGAAGCGGCTGTTGGTTCATTAACGATTCTGACAACTTCAAGTCCGGCAATTTTTCCTGCGTCTTTTGTTGCCTGTCTTTGCGCGTCATCAAAATATGCAGGAGTTGTAATAACCGCTTTATCAACTGGCTGACCCAAAAAACTTTCTGCGTCTTTTTTAATCTTTTGTAAAATATACGCAGAAATTTGTTGTGGGGTATATTCTTTACTATCAATTTTCCAAGTATGTTTTGTCCCCATTTTGCGCTTTGCTCCTGAAATTGTTTTTCCAGGATTAGTGACGGCCTGACGTCTTGCCGGCTCGCCGATTAAAAGTTCACCATCTTTTGAAAACGCAACATAAGATGGAAACGCTTTTCCCCCCAAAGTAGCGCCTTCAGCTGATGGAATAATGACAGGTGTGTCGCCCTGCATTACTGCCGCAGCTGAATTAGATGTGCCTAAATCAATTCCGATTATTTTTGACATAATTTTATTCTTTGTTAATTGTTATTTTATGTGATTTTGTTTCTATTTCTGTTGCTTTTGGAACAGTAATTTTCAACATTCCGTCTTTTGATGTCGCTATTGCTTTTTCTTCTTGAACAGGAGCAGGAATCGCAACTTGACGTTGAAAACTTCCATATCTAACTTCTTTTCTGTAAAAATTTTCATCATCTGTCTCGCTTTTTCTTTGTGTTTCACCTTTAATTGTTAAAATGTTGTCCTCAATTGAAACTTCCACATCATCGGGGTTAACTCCCGCAAGCGGAGTTTCAACAACAACGTTATTATCTGTTTGATAAACATCAACAGAAGGAACAAATCCTCTTTGGCGTCCGCCAAAAGAGTCATCGTTAAAAAATTTGTCCATTTCTTCAAATGGATCGAATAAAGCCCTTGGCCTCCATCTAATTAAACTCATATTTTTGTAGTATTAATTATTAATTATTTGCTAATGACCACTTTTGATGGTCTTAATATCTTTTCGTGTAATTTGTATCCTATTTGGATTTCTTTGATAATTATTCCTGATTCCCCGCCTTCGCAAGGACATGCTTGGGATTCTACTGATTCATGAAATTCTGGATTAAATTTTTCCCCAACAACTTCCATTCTTTCCACCCCAAATTCTTTTAACAACCCATCAAATTGTTTTTTAAGCTGTCTCATTCCTTCATCATCAACATATTTCAGGGCCTCTTCAAAATTATCGCAAAAAGGCAAAAGTGTGGAAATAAAATTACTGTTTGCAAATTTAATCCAAGTTTCTTTTTGTTTTTCTGTCTCTTTTTGAAAATTAACCAAATCAGCCCTAGCTCTTTTCCAGCCGTTAAGATATTCTTCTGCTTGTTTTTTAATTTCTTTCAATTTGTCTTTTGACATATACCACTTTGTCATTCCCGCGAAAGCGGGAATCCAGTTTCTTTAATGTAATTTATTAGTGATAAATTCTCCTCGTAGTTCATTCTCATCAGACCGAGGATACCAATTAATATATTATTTTGTTTCATTAAAATTGACGCGCATTCTTTTCCAAAAGGATTATTTTCTCCAAGCAGAATTTTCGGCTCTTCTAAAATTTCGTCGTAGATTTCTGGAATAACTTCATCTAATCTATCAATTACATCTGAAATACTTGCGACGACTTCTTGATTTCTAAACTCTGGTTTTATAAACAAATTAGATATCCCAGTATAATACATGTTATTCGGTCCAAATGCAAGTATTACGGCTTCTTTGGAAATTTTTGCTATGTTTTTGGCAAAAATTTTAGTGTCAGATGATTCTTGTAGAGACGAGGCATGCCTTGTCTCTACGGGTTTTATGAAATTATCTACAAAATACAAAAATCCTTTTTCTGTAGGAACTCTGCCAGCAGATGTGTGTGGCTGAAATATAAAACC
>JAYEKT010000022.1:0-4535 GCA_034716735.1 Patescibacteria group bacterium | reverse complement strand
ACCAGCCATCAAAATTCTTGACAAAAGTCAGGGAAAGTGATAAAAGTAGGTATTAGAGTTGTTTGACAATATAATAAAAGGTAACCCCCCTCAAATCTCTCTTCGGGAGAATTATGAGGGTAAAGGAGGCGAGTATGAGGGTAGCAGAAGAAAAAGGCGTTCTTTTTCGTGAAGCTGAATTGCCAGAGACGAATTATGGCGTGGAGGTTATTGGCGACAAGGTTTCTTCCAAGTTGGAAAAAAAAATCAATGAGTGGCTAAACAGAAAACCATTGATTTGGATTTTAGACATAGTTGTATTGTCCAAATCCGATAAGTATGACAAACTATTTGAAATACTGTTTATTTATAAGAAGATTTCTTCTCGTGATTTACTTGATACTCCCGCGCAAACTAAATGGTTTTTTTCAGAAACAGGTAATGGATTAAGATTAGAAATTGGTAATTGGCTTATAGATAATTCGCAAATAGAACTCATAAAAACAGTAGACTTGCTTGATTGCACTAAAAACGACAAACGTGTAAATTCAGTACTATTGTTTTATAGAACAAAGAAGTAATCCTCCGTCGCTAAAGCTATGGAGGAAAAGGAGGTGTGTGATGACTGAACAAAAACAAATTGATCCGAGGATGGTTGATTTGCAAGCAAAAGCGCTATCAACGGGTGGGCTTTTCTTTGGAAATTTGATGATTGGTGATGTGGTAGAGATTACGACATTAAATAGTGTTTATAAGGTTGAGATTTTGAGTTCTGTATCTGAACCCCGTAGAAGGGTAAGGATGCAAAAGAAAAGCACAAAGAGCAATGACCATCGTTTTGAAAACCCAATGATTTTTATGACAAGAGGTACGTATTGTGATAGTCCTTTGTTTTCCGGCTGGATTTTTCTTAATTGCGCTTTCTATCTTGAATATCTTGGCGGGAAATTTCATCCGATGTGTCTTTCTAACACTAAATCAGTTAGCGTTAATGGCGTTCGGATTTTGTAGCAACAAGCGATAGACGATATCAATTTGATATCGTCTTTTTTTTAACTAAATGCGTAATAATCTATTACGCATTTAAATCTCTTGCGTTTTTCTTTATTATAATATAAGATAATGACGCATGTGCGGTATAAATGGCTTTAATTTTAAAGATGAAAACCTGGTTCAGAGGATGAATCAGGTTATTTCACATCGCGGGTCTGATGATGCTGGTTTTTTTATTGATGATGGTATTTCTTTGGGTCATCAACGTTTATCTATAATCGATTTAACTAAACGCGGGCATCAACCGATGAAATCTCAAGATAATAATCTCACCATTGTTTTTAATGGCGAGATTTATAATTTTAAGGAGATTCGCAAAGAACTTGAGAAAAAATATCAGTTTGTTTCTGGAACTGATACTGAAGTTGTTCTTAATTCTTATCGCGAGTTTGGCGCTGATTGTTTGAAATTTTTTAATGGAATTTTTTCTTTTGCAATTTGGGATAGACAGAAAAAAGAACTGTTTTTAGCGAGGGATAGAATGGGCGTAAAACCACTTTATTATTGGTGGGATGGGAAAAAATTCGTGTTCTCATCTGAAATTAAGGCAATCTTAGAATCTGGAGTGGCGCGCGAAATATGTCCGCGCGCTTTTAGTCTCTATTTCAGAATGCTTTATACACCTGCGCCTTACACAATGTTTAAGGGGGTAAAAAAACTGATGCCAGGTCATTACGCTGTTTTAACTTGTAGGACACCGAGTGTCCTACAAGTTAAAAAATATTGGGAAGTGAGTGATTTTGAGAATTTGAAAGATAGGAGAGAGGCGGTTTCAAAAATTCGTTCACTAATGAAAGATTCTATTAGCGACCAACTTATGTCAGATAGGCCTGTTGGAGTATATTTGTCTGGCGGTATAGATTCAACCGCGGTTTTGGGTATGACGCGCGAAATCGCGCCACAAGTTACAAAAACATATTCAGTTGGTTTTGATGTTGATGCGCAGGCGGAAAGATATAACGCAGATTTTGAGTTGGCGCGCAAGAC
The DNA here is from genome assembly GCA_034716735.1 of Patescibacteria group bacterium. Classification (GTDB taxonomy): domain Bacteria; phylum Patescibacteriota; class Patescibacteriia; order DYHP01; family DYHP01; genus JAYEKT01. Next base: position 2,516 of record JAYEKT010000022.1, on the reverse strand, counting down.
AGCAAAATTTTATGGGACAGAGCATCACGAACTTATGGTTTCGGGTCGAGATGTTTTATTCAATATTGAAAAAATCATCTGGCATATGGATGAGCCAGTGGCAAATGCAACTGTTGCGCCGATGTATTTATTATCTCGCGAGGCAAAAAAAGAGGTAGCAGTTGTTTTGGGGGGGGATGGTGGAGATGAGTTGTTTGGAGGATATCCACGACATTATTTTAGTTATCTAATCAGTAATTTTCAAAAATTACCAAGACCATTAAAATCTTTTTTAGAAGGTGTTATGGCTCTTTGTGGTAAAGACAGGATGATAGAAAAATTCAGAACAGAAGCCGGCGCAGAGCGTTTCTTGTCTTTTCATGCTCAAAAAGATGAAATTTTATCAAGAGTTTTGCGAGCAGGAATTTTTAATAAAGAATTAGCTTATGATTTTTTTGCTGATAATTTTTGTATGGATTCCCGCCTTCGCGGGAATGACAACGACGTAGAGGATTTTGAAAAACATTTTATGGATGTGGACAGACAGTCATGGCTTGTTGACGAATCATTAATCCGAACCGATAAAATGACAATGGCGCATGCTTTAGAGCAACGCGTGCCAATTTTAGATTATCGTTTAGTAGAATTAGCCAATAAAATCCCTACAAAGTGGAAGATTGGCTCTTCATCTCAAGGAAAAAAGATATGGGTTGACGCGGTTCGCAGTTATCTTCCCCCACATATTCTTCAAGAAAAGAAAAGGGGATGGTTTTCGCCTACGGCAAAGTGGTTGCGTACAGATTTGCGTGATTTTGCCTATGATACAATCAGTCAGCTTGATGATTCTATATTTGAGCGTGAAGAGGTTAGAAGGGTTTTAGATAACCACATAAGCGGACGTGAATATAATTTAAATATCATCTGGGCTTTAATTACCTGGCAGGTTTGGTATAATAGGTTTATTAAAAAGATATGATTAGTAAAATTTTAAGAATACTTAAGGTATTTAACCAAGCTTTTGGTGAGTATAGGTTTCAGATTATTGGTCTGACGGTTTTAGGATTTTTTAGCGGTTTATTAGAGGGTATAGGAATTAATGCGTTAATTCCTTTATTTTCTTTTGCCACAGGAGGTGGCGAGGGCGGAAACGACCCTATATCACGCGTAATTGAAAAAGTTTTTTTGTATTTCAATGTTGACTTTAATTTAAAGTATCTTCTTATTTTTATCTGTCTGTTGTTTGTTTTAAAAGCACTGGTCTTGATTTTGTGCGGTTATCTTAGAATTAAAATCACCGCAGACTATGAAGAGCAGACCAGAGAAAAATTATTTAGAAAAACACTTAAGGCAAACTGGGCTTGTTTACTTAAGCAGAAATTGGGATTTTTAAGTACTGTTTTAATGATTGATGCTAGAACTAGCGCAAGTTTATTGCAACAAATTAGTGGGATAATAATGTTAGCTACAAGTTTGTTGATGTATATATTAATAGCAATAAATATATCTTTTTATATCACCTTTATTACTCTTATTTTAGGAGCAATCATTTTTCTTCTTTTTAAGCCATTGGTTTATAAAACAAAAAAAATTGCATATAAAACTAGCGCTACCAATAAACAAGTTGCTCATTTTGTGGATGAAAACATTTTGGGTATGAAAACGATTAAGACAGCGTCTGTTGCTGAAAAGATTTTAAAAATAAGCAAAAGATATTTTGCCAAACTCAAGAAATTAAGAATAAAGCTTCATTTGTTAAAAACCATAAGCGGTTCTTTAATACAGCCAATTAGTCTAATTTTTATTTGTTTAGTATTTGCTTTTTCTTATAAATCTTCAAATTTTAATTTTGCCGCCTTAATAGCAGTCGTTTATCTTATACAAAGAATTTTTGTATATATTCAGCAAACACAAACTCATCTACAAGGAATCGCCGAGGGGATTCCTTATTTAGAAAGTGTTTTAAATTATAAAAATCAAATGAAGACAAATCAAGAAAAGAGCCGTGGTTCTAGCGCTTTTAGTTTGTCCGATTCATTAGAATTTAAAAGCGTATCTTTTTCATATGATACAAACAAGGAAATTTTATCTGATATTAATTTTTCTATAAAAAAAGGAGAATTAGTTGGTTTAATTGGTCCTTCTGGCGCTGGAAAAACAACCATTGTTGATTTGATTTTATGTTTATTTTATCCAACTACAGGTAAAATTTTATTAGACGGGAAAGGCATTTTGGATTTTACTTCAGAAGAGTGGGAAAAAAATGTCGGTTATGTTTCGCAGGATATCTTTTTAAAAAATGACACATTTGAAAATAATATTAAGTTTTACGACGATTCCATCTCTGATGAAGATATGGTGATTGCTGCTAAAATGGCCAATATCTATGATTTTATTGAGGGTTGTCCAGATAAGTTTTCTACACTAATTGGGGAAAGAGGAATAATGTTGTCTGCAGGCCAGCGTCAAAGAATAGTTATTGCCCGAGTTTTAGCCAAAAAACCTAAATTATTAATACTTGATGAGGCAACAAGCGCTTT
>JAYEKT010000021.1:0-4611 GCA_034716735.1 Patescibacteria group bacterium | reverse complement strand
CCTCCTGCTATCAAGACAATCTTTTTGCTTTTCAACGCTCTCAATCCTGCAAGCGTCGCGTCTGGAGTGGTTGCTGTTGTGTCGTTATAATATCTAACTCCCCCAACTTCACGGACAAATTCCAAACGACTTGGAATACCTTTGAATTTTTTTAAAACGGATTTTATCGTCTTGTCCGAAATCTTAAAAATCTTAGCAACAGTTATGGCCGCCAAAACATTGTATTTATTGTGTTCACCAAGCAGTTTTGAAAATTTTAATAATTTTGATTTGGATGATTTGCGTTTTAATGAAAACCATATTTTACGACTCTTAATCCCCCTTCCCATCTCTCTACAAATTTTATTATCATAATTCAAAACCGCAACATCGTCTTTATTTTGATATTTAAAAATCAAAGCTTTTGCTTTGATATATTCTTTCATACTTTTATATGTATTTAAATGGTCAGGCATTACATTTGTAATTACTGCGATTTGCGGACTTTTTCGCTGAAGAGATTCAAGCATCCAGCTGGATAATTCTAAAACAACCAATGATTCTTTGTTTAATTTTTCTAAAAAATTAAGGGGGGAGTTTTGGATATTTCCGCCTAAAAACACATTGAACTGTAGGCGCTCCAAGCCCCTACAAAGTTCATAGATTAAACTACAAGTTGTGCTTTTCCCGCGCGTGCCTGTAACACCAATAATTTTTACATCTGCGGGGCATAATTTAAAAAACATACTTACATCTGTTTCAACTTGAATCCCCCATTCTTTTGAAATCTTTAGATATTTTGACTCTTTACGAACAGCAGGATTTTTTATTATCAAATCCGCCTCTTTAAAATCTTTTACACTATGTTTACCTAAAACATATCTAATTTTTAAATCTTTCAATAATTTGATTGAACTTGTAAGTTCTCTTCTCTTTTTTAAATCCGTAACTGTAACCCTCGCGCCTTGTTTAACAAAAAATCTAGCAGCGGAAATCCCACTGCCTTTTGAATAAAGACCTAAACCCATTATTAAAACTTTCTTATTTTTGAAGTTTTTTATCATCTTTTAGAAATCTTTGATAAAGCTCTTTGATTAATCTGCTCTGCTCTAACGCGTCAGAAATCTCTCGCCTGATGCGAGCTTTTTCTTTTCTAATAAATTTTTTAATCCCTTTGGGCATATTTTTTTTAGACATATTTCCCTTCCCCCAATATTATCAAACTTATTTTATTTTCTTCCTCCTTAGTATAAAAACATATTTTACGATTTCAATCAAGAAGATATTGAGAATACCAAACACTACCAAGACACTCCACTCAAAGACACCCAAAGGAACGGTGCGTAAAACATTCTGAAAAAACGGCACATACAGCGCAATAAAAAGCATCAGGAAGCCAAAAATTGTTGAGAAGATAAGGAACTTGTTGGCAAATGGATTTTTGTGCCAAATGGTAAAACGAAAACTTCTGCATGCCCAAACGTAAAATAATGAATTCACTGCCAACCCTGCAAAAACAATACTGCGAGTGTATTCTAAATTTCCTGATGTTTTCCAAAAATAATAAAACATACCAAATAAAATAATATCTGTGAAAATACCGATGATAAAAATTAACGTCTTCATTTCCTTATCTAAAATAGATACTCCTCTTTTGCGCGGTTTTTCATTCATTACTTCTTTCTCTCCCGGATCAAAAGCCAGTGCAATATTCGGCAATGTGTCTTCTATTAAATTCACCCAAAGAATTTGCGCAGGTAAAATCGGCAAAGGTAAGAAAAACACCAAGCTTCCCAAAATAAGAATGATTTCTGAAAAACTATCTGAAAGCAAATACAGCACAACTTTCTTTATATTTTCGTAAATCATTCTCCCCTGCTCTACCGCCCGCACAATTGTCTTAAAATTATTATCCAACAAAACCATATCAGCCGCCCCCTTTGCCACTTCTGTTCCATATCCCACGGCCACCCCAATATCAGCGGCCTTAAGCGCTGGAGCGTCGTTTACACCATCTCCTGTCATTGCCACAACCTCGCCTTTGGCTTGATATGCGGCAACAATACGAACCTTGTGTCTTGGTTCAACACGCGCAAACACATCTATACCTTTAATCCTTTTACGAAGCTCGTCATCGCTCATATTTTCCAAATCTTCTGCAGTCAAAACATTTTTTTCTTTTGTTGGAAGACCAAGTTGATTTGCAATTTTAATAGCTGTAAATTTATGGTCGCCTGTTACAATTACCGGCCTTACACCTGCTTGTTTGGCTAAATTAAATGATTCTCTGGTGCCTGGACGCAAAGGATCATCAAAAACAACAAATCCTAAGAATGTAAGATTTTTCACTAATCCATCATTCCCAGAAAAACGCTCTTTTTTATCTACCTCCCTAAATCCAAAACCTAAAACACGATATCCCTGTAATGCCAGCTTGTCTAAACCTTTTTCTATATTTTTTCGCTCTTTTTGGTCTAACTCCTTGGTTTTACCATTAACTTTTTGATTCTTTGATAATGACAAAATAAGTTCTGGCGCGCCTTTTACAAAAACAGTATTTTTACCAGAATCCAACTTATTAAGCGTTGCCATATATTTAACTGCTGAGTCAAAAGGAATCTCATCTACCCGTGGCATTTTCTTGTTCAAATCTTTTTTATTCAAGCCGGTTTCATTGCCAGCAAGTAAAAGCGCTTTTTCAATTGGATCGCCAACAATGTCCTGATTCCCATTTTCCTTATCAAGATGAAAAGTTGCGTCATTACAAAAAAGTCCGGCGCGCAAAACTTCTAAACACGTTGAACATTCTTTAGAGGAAGCTATTTCATTAAGTGGCGTCATCTTGCCACAACAATGCACTCCAACAACGCGCATCTCCCCTTCTGTAAGTGTTCCGGTTTTATCTGTGCAGATTATTGAAACGCTACCTAATGTTTCAGCAGCAACAAGTTTTCTTACCATTGCTTTGTCTTTGAGAATTTTCTTCATCCCCAAAATCAAAATAATGGTAACAGATATAAGAAGTCCTTCTGGTATTGCCGCAACTGCCACAGCAATAGTAGTAATAAAGATTTCTAAAAAATCTTTTTTCTCAAAAATTCCAAGTGCAAAAATAATCAGAGAAATTACGGCTATGATATAGGTTAATTTCCGCGCAAGCCGAGAGATGCTTTCCTGAAGCGGTGTTTTTTCTTCCTTAAATTCCCTAAGCATCGAAGCAATTTTGCCGACCTCTGTTTCTTTTCCTGTTTGAACAACTATTGCTTTGGCTCTTCCTCTAAATGCAAGAGTGCCGGCATAAACCATATTAACCCGTTCTGCCAGAATCTTATTTTCAGGAAGTGCTTTCAAAGATTTTTTGACTGGCGAAGATTCACCTGTTAACGCTGCTTCGCCAACTTCAAAATTATGCTCTTCAAAAAGACGGGCATCTGCAGGGATTTTATCTCCAGCATCTAAAATAATAATATCTCCTGGAACTATCTCTACTGCTGAAATTTCCTTTTGCACACCGTTTCGCAAAACTTTTGCTTTATACGAAACTATCTTTTTAAGCGCTTTTAAACTTTTATCTGCGCGATATTCCTCAAAAAAACCAACCAACGTGTTAATAGCTACTGCGGCAAAGATAATTGCGCTGTCAACTCTTTCGCCCACTACAAAACTAATAATTCCCGCAATAGCAAGAATATAAACCAACGGACTTTTAAATTGAGAAATAAAAAGCCCTATTATTGTAGCGCCTTTTTTTTCAGGAAGTTTATTTGGTCCATATTTTTTAAGTCGCAGTTTTGCTTCTTTTTCAGAAATTCCTTTTTTGTCTGTCTTTAACGTCCAAAAAACCTTTTCGCAACTCAAATTATGCCAGGTTGTTGTTCTGGGTTTCATATATCCTTATTGTATCACAATTGTCGCTTGACTAAAATACAAAAAATTGCTAAAACAAAGATAGCTCTTAAACAAAAATCCACAAAAAGTGGAAAGGGAGGAAACATGATGAAACGCGCGTTTGCAAGGCTTCTTTTGGGTCTTGGTTTGGGATCTTTGGTTGGCGGTGGCTTGATTGGATTTATAGGAATGAATATGATTCCATTGGTGATTCTTATTGCCACTGTTTCGACTATGGCTGGCGTCATTATCAATGTTGTTGTGAGAGAAAAAGAAAAAAACAAAGAGGAAGGAGAAGCGCGATGAAACAGCTCATCGCCACGTTCGTGATTATTTTTTCTTGTATGTTTCTTGGTTCGTGTAATCCGATTGGTATCGCCGAAGCGCAGCCAAGGGGCAATCTGCGGTGGAACGGTCCGCCTATCACGAGTGGTACTCTTGAGGTTAGACAATTGTCTATTGGAGTTAAGACCTGTCTTGTCGCACAGGTTCCAAACGGTGTCGCAATGCGGTGTTGGTAATGAAAAAAACCATCGCGCTCGCGATTGTTTTTACTTGTATGTTTCTTGTAGGATGTGAGTTAATTTCGTCTGCCTATGCAGAACCAGCTATTGTTACTCCAACCGTCATCGGTCCTATTGAATCAAGAGACAGAGCAGTAAAAATACATATTCTAAGAGATCCAACAAGAAGAATAAATTGTTATATTCCAACCACCGCCTATGCCACCACCCCTAGCTGTAT
>JAYEKT010000020.1:0-4630 GCA_034716735.1 Patescibacteria group bacterium | reverse complement strand
ACAAACAAGACACTTCTTTCACAGAATCACACAAAGACACTCTTCATCGTTGGCTTTACAACAAACTTGTTCCTAAAACCTCTCCAGATATTGATAAAGAAATACAACATTTTGAGCAAGCAAAAGCTGCTTAAAACGTTCTCAACCCCAATCGCAAGATTGGGGTTTTTTAAACACGACAGTCGACTGTCGTGTTTAAAAGGAAGAATCTTCACGGACGTGAAGGTCAGGGTTAAGAAGCCGGTATAGACGAAAGGTTAAGGTTAGGTATTTTACTTAATCCGATTACCGAATATCCACGCCTGCGGTTTTGTTCCAATAACTAAGCGCGCCAACGATTACAAGAAAATCAATTCCCTGCGCGCTTTGCGTGTTGTATGACAAAGTTACTTCTGATGGTAGGACAGCGCTTGTTAGCCATCCTGGGATGGAAACAGAAACATTTGCATCTAATCTGTTTTTTAAATCTGCTAAATTTTCTGGATGCTTGCCATTTGAAAAATCATAAATAACAGTTTTTTGATAATCCCTTGTTGGCGCGTTTCCAATTTTTACAACCTTGTAATTCTTTTCATCAATCACATTAACAGTTTTTGAAGCAAGTCCTGGTATTGTTGTTCCGTTTTGTATTTCAATGCGAATTTTTCCGGCAAAATAATCGCTGATATGCGGATTGAAGATATTTTTAACATAAGAGCGAATTTCATCAAAATTATTTGTCCTTGGCCGAAGCACCCACGCCTCATTTATTACGTCTTCAATTAACAATCCTCCTGGCGCTGAATCCAAAGAATGACGGACAATGTCATCATTATTTATTTCCCGAAGAGCATTTGCAAATTTAATAATTTCCCAAATTTCAAAATCTGTTTTTACATTTTTTTGCACTGAATTTATTAAAGATGTAATTTTGCCAGGGGAGATTAGTGTGCCAAAAGAAAAGATTTTGTCTTTAAGCGCAAGGATAATTTTTTGCTGTCTTCTGCTTCGCGCAAAATCCGAACCTTCATTATTTGTGCCATGTCTTGAACGAGCGAATTGCAAAGCGCGTTCGCCGTTCATTACTTGCCAGCCCTGCGGAAAATTAACTTGTTGTGTTTTACCATCCTTGTTGTCTAAAGGAAATAACGGGTCAGTAAATTCTTTATCAACATAAACCATAAGTCCGCCCAAATTATCTATTAATTTTTTAAACCCATTAAAGTTTATTCTTATATAATAATGGATTGGGACATCAAGCACATCTGTAATAATTTTTTTTGCATATCTCCCGCCTTCTCCTGTTTTAAGATCTTCGCCAAAAGAATTAGCATGATTAATTTTTCGCCAGCCGTATTTTGGAAATGGTACTGTTAGGTCGCGCGGAATTGACATAAGCGCGGCTTTTCTTTCTATTATGTCAAAACTAGCAAGCATAATTGTATCGGTGAGAAATGGACCTTCGTGACCAATGCCACCCATGCCAAGAAATAAAACATTTATTCTTCCATCTTTTTCGCCCCCCAAAGAATTATCATTGCTTAAAATAAGTTTGCTGGCTGTGGAAAATAATCCAGGACGTGGACCATTCGCATTATCTCCACGAGAAGTTGTATAATATGCTATAACATTTGAAACTACAAATAAAATCGCAAGCAACATAAAAATTCCTGCGCAATATTGCAAGATTTTTTTAATTTTCAGATTTTTTTTACGTCTTGAATCAAGTAAATCAATTTTTGGAATCTTCATAGATATAATTTCGCGTGGTTTCGCGATACAAAAAAACATTTCGCGTGGTTTCGCGACTATTAATTTAATTGTATATTTCTTTTGAAAGTTTGGCAATACTGATATTTTATAGTTGACTATTTTAAATTTCCGTGATATGATGAAAGATATGGCGTTTCCTATTTCAAACTCACAACAAACACCAGCATCAGAAAATCCAACTAGCCCCAAAAAACCAAGGAGCTTACTTAAAAATTCACTTTTTTTTGTTGCTGAAATCGCGGAAATCATCATTATTTCACTTGCGATAATTATCCCAATTCGTTATTTTTTGGTCCAGCCCTTTTATGTAAGAGGCGCTTCAATGGTTCCAAATTTTCAGGATAAAGAATATCTGATTGTTGATGAGTTGAGTTATAGATTTAGCGCGCCAAAAAGGGGTGAAGTTGTGGTTTTTAAATATCCCGTAGATATTAAACAATATTTTATTAAGCGCATTGTGGCTTTGCCAGGTGAATCTGTAACTATTGGCGCTGGAAAAATTTTAGTTGTAAATGATGAATATCCAGGGGGTATCTTTTTAGATGAAGAGTATTTAGAAGAAGGTGTTTCTACTTATGGAGAAATAACAATAAATTTGGGTGAAGATGAATATGTAGTGTTGGGAGATAATAGAAAATCTAGTTTAGATTCTCGCAACTTTGGAACACTTTCGCGGGAATTAATTGTCGGTAAGGTGTGGCTTCGCGGATGGCCAATAGACCGCGCTGGTGTTTTTGAAAAACCAGCTTACGCAGGATTAGAGTAACATAATTTAAATTTATGCCATATAAGAAAACTACAACCAAAAAACCAATGAAAAAAGCTCCTCTAAGGAAATTAAAAAAAGGAGAAAAAGAGGAAAGAATACGTCCAAATGTTGAACTTCTTCGCGGAATGAAGGATATTTTACCAGTGGAACAAAAGTATTGGCAGTATGTTGAAGATAGGGTAAAAGGACTTGTAACTAGTTATCGTTTTAATAAAATTGACACACCGATTTTAGAGAATGCAAAACTGTTTACAATGACTGCTGGAAAATTAACCGATGTTGTGGAAAAAGAAATGTATTCATTTGTTGATCGTGGTGAAGAAACAGTTTCTCTTAGACCAGAGGCAACTGCTTCAATTGCCCGCGCTTACATTAGTCATGGTATGCACAATTTGCCACAGCCAGTAAAACTTTGGTATTGGGGTCCGATGTTCCGTTATGATCGCCCGCAGGCAGGAAGATATCGTCAGCATCATCAATGCGGATTTGAAATAATTGGAAAAGATAAACCAGTTGTGGATGCCGAACTTGTAATTGCATCTTTTGCTCTCTGTAGTAGCTTGGGGCTTGAAGTGGAAATTCAAATTAACAGTATTGGAACATTAGAATGTTGCAGAGAAAATTATAAAGAAGAACTCGTAAGTTATTATCGCGCTCGTAGAAGCGCAATTTGTGAAACTTGTAAAGCGCGCCTTACAAAAAATCCATTGCGATTATTGGATTGCAAAGAAGAACAGTGCCAGGCAATCAAAGCAGAGGCGCCGCAGATTGTTGATTATTTATGCAATGATTGCAGAGATCATTTTATGAAAGTTTTGGAATATCTTGATGAAATAGATGTTCCATACACATTAAATCCACGTCTTGTTCGCGGGTTGGATTATTATACAAGAACAGTTTTTGAGATTTATGTAAAAAACAATGATTTATCAACTGGTGGAAAAAAAGCTCAATCAGCAATTGGGGGAGGTGGGCGATATGATCTTTTGATTGAGAAGCTTGGCGGACGGCCAACTCCAGCCGCTGGTTTTGCTATTGGCATTGAACGCGCTATTGCAAGAATCAAAGATGCTAATATCCAAGTGGAAGATAACTCGCGAGTTAATATCTTTTTGGCTTGTCTTGGTGAATATGCCAAACGAAAATCATTAGGCCTTTTTGAGGACTTGAGACGTGAAGGATTTCGTGTTGCGACAAACTTTTCAAAAGAAAAACTTAGAAGCCAGTTGGAATTAGCAGATAAATTAAAAGTTAAATTCACACTAATCTTGGGACAGAAAGAAGTATTAGATGAAACAATAATCGTGCGTGATATGGAAACAGGTGTTCAAGAAGTTGTGGATTATAAAAAAGTCATTCCAGATTTGAGAAAAAAGTTAGGGATGGTGGAGTAGACTCGCTGAATAACGTAGAATTTAAAGACGGCCTCACGGCCGTCTTTTTTGTAGACAAAAAATTATGTGCTATAATATATAGATGGAATATTTTTTAGTTATATTTTCATCAGTTCTTGCGCTTGCCGCGCTTTTATTATTGTGGCAACGAGATAAAAAATGCGCGACAAAATTGCCAGAAAAAATTGAAGATAAAACCGGAATCTGCGCAGTTTCAAATAAACGCGCAACTGTTAAGGAAAAAAGAAAGCAGAAAATTTTAGAATTTATGGAAGGGAAGAGAAAAGTAAGTAACAAAAAGCTTAGAGAAGTACTTAAGGTTACAGATAGGACAGTGGTTAGATATATGGATGAATTAGAAAAATTTGGACAAGTAGAGCAAGTAGGCAAAACTGGTATGAACACATATTATAAATTGAAATAATTTAAACACGACAGTCGACTGTCGTGTTTTAAAAGGACTGATAATTTAATGCGGTCGTACCAAATTATCAGTATTTTTCTTTATTTTCACTTGACAAAACCCTTAAAATGTGTTAAAATCTTATAAATAGTTATTTAACAAAAAAAACAGAAAAAAGGAGAAAAACGATGACCAAAATCAAAGAGTTTTTGAAGAATATGCCAGGAATGACAAGAATTATCTTTGAAACATTGTGCGTGATGTTTATCACAACCCTTGCATACAGCATTACTTATTGGATTAGCGGGGATG
>JAYEKT010000019.1:13357-17654 GCA_034716735.1 Patescibacteria group bacterium | reverse complement strand
TTAAGCATTGGCAGCGAGCCAGCTTTAAATAAAGCAAAGGATAGTTATAATCCACATATTAAAAAACTGGCTAAGAATTATCAATTTTTTCCGCCCAGACGGATTTATTTAGAAAAAAGAGAACTAGAATATAACCAAATAGAAATTAATAACTTAATTAAGCGAGGTTTTGAATATGTAATGAGAACAGATAAGCCGAATGGCGGTAAAGGCCAGATATATAAATTATTGAAAAATGGCTTAAAAGAATTGACAGAACAAGATAAGATAACAGAGGCTTATCGTGAATTTGCAAGAAGAAAAGATTTAACAGGCATTAGCGAGAATAACTATTATAAACTTTTAAAATAAGAATATGTCGAAGCCAACAACACTAGACAATATATTTGAACGCTATAAAAAAGAAGCTGGCGATTCAAGAATTTCAAAATTACAATTCATTAAAGACTTAAATGATTTGCTTTTTGAATTGCCTATTACAAAACCGGCAGAACAGGAAAGTAAAATATATTATATAGATGAATTTTATGAGTATGCCATACCAAGCGACATGCGAGAGTCGATTGCACTTTATTCTGATCAGGTTAAAATTATCCGCTATGTGTCTAATTTAAGATTTAGGCTTGAATCGCCGGTAGCGGCTTATACCGACAGGGTTGATGCAGGCCAGCGATTTTTGAATATTAGGCATCCCAGCACTAATTCAGATGTGACATCGGTAACAGAGTGCGACAGTTTAACTGCTGATGGAGCATGGGTATTATCCGGTGGTGCTTCTGGTGCCTCGATTGACACTAATACTAAAAAAAGTGGAAGCGGCTCGCTTAAATTTACAATAAACGGGACAGGCGGAGTATTAACATTTACCAGGACAAACGCAATAGACGCTAGTGCATTTACCGAGAAAATGAGAGAGAGATTATTTGCATGGCTGCCTGTCGCCCCATTAAGCATGGAAATAAGAGCCGGCAATGATAGCTCAAATTATTTTTCACATACGATAACAACGCAAGCTAACGGCAAAATATTTACGACAGAAGATAAAAACGAACTTGAATTTGCCGAGGAAAGCGCCGTAGAAACGGGCACAGTAGATAAAAAAAATATTTACTGGTTTCAATTCAGATTTACTTTTGGAGCTATCGTGAGCAATGCTAATTTTAGATTTGATAAAATTTCTTTGGCAAAACCAGAAATTCTTGATTTTGAATATTATACTAACAATGTGGCGATTACAGAATCAGGAGCATTGCAGGACAAAATCACAGAAAATGACTCTACGACTGACGAGCCAATAATTAAAGAGTATTCAGATTATATCAATACAATAATCGATGGATTGTGCGCTTCTCATTTAAAAAATAAGGCCCCGGCTAGAGCGGAGCGATATAGAAAAGATTACATTTCAAAACGAGATGGCAATAAAAATATAATTGGCGGGATAGAATTTTTATTAAAGCGCTATCCGTCAAGAAGAGCGAGCTATCAGCGTAAGACTTCATTGCCTGCTCTTAATAGGCAAATAGCGAGAGGAAGTAAATTTGTATGAAGGAAAAAATAAAAAAAAGTTTATTTAGTCTTGGAATATTATTTATCGGCATAACTTTAGTGATAGCCGTTAATATTATTTTTATACCAAAACAAGAAATAATTATGCAACCGGCAGGGCTTGACACTTTTGGCAACGAGCAAAACTTGGGCCGGAATGATAATTTTGTAGCATATAAATTGGAGGGCTGGAACTCGGCTTGGGTTACGCAACCGGAATTTGACGGAGATGATATGCCGATAGATGCACTGGTAGATGTTAACAATATTGACTTGGACGTTAAAAAAAGCATAGCGCCACGTTTAGGAAGCGAAATATTAGGGACACAGTCATCTGAATCTAATCCAATTAAATCATTGCATACTTCAAAATCACTAGACGGCAGAGAGCTTTTAGTCCGCACCCATTCGACTGTAATTGAATGGTGGAATCCAGACAATACCGCATGGGAAGCAATGAGTACCAGCACAACCTATACCTCTGGGCAGGATTTTAGCATGATCGATGGAATGACAAGCTCGGAGACAGCTATGTACACATATTTAACGAATGGCAATGAATCTATGAGAAGATTCAGGGTAGGATTCGGATCGGTAGCTTCCAGCACTACGGCAACGGCTACTTTAAATTCTGTTGCCGGCCATGATTCTGTTGATGATATTGGCTTTAATACGACTGGCTCAATTACTATAAACGGCACAGACTATGCTTATACCTTAATCAATGGTTGGGATATAGGCGGTTTTTCTAATCTGCCTAGTATTGCTGCTAATACAGGGATTATAAGCGCAATAGAAACAACTGGCTTTACTGATCCTCCGGGTACTAGCACCGCTTTATTAATTAAAGACCAAAGGCTTTATGCGGCCAGTGAGAATAGCGTTTTTTGTTCTAAAATAGATGATTTTAGAGATTTTAGCTTTGCTTCTCCAAGGGTGGCCAGCGAGGGCGAAATAATTATTTTTCCGGAGGGAGGCAATAAAATCACGGGACTGGGAATGAGGCCAGATTATGTAGCGGTATTTAAAAAAGATTATATCGGCAAACTTCAATTTAAAGATTATGGCGAAAATCTTTCTGATATTCCAGTCGTTAATCACGTAGCTCGGGAAATTAATGTTGGCGCAGTTAACCAAAAATCAATAGTGCAGAAAAATTTTTCTGTTGTGTTCTCTAACAACGAGATTGGAATGTCAGAGCTTACCAGATTGGAATATAAAGACTTTGACGAGGCTATTAGCTTAACCGAACGAATCAGGCCAAGCATTGTAGATTATACGCTTACCGATTCAGTCGTTGGTATTATCGGAAATAGAATATTACATGCTGCCCGAGATAATTCTTCTTTTAATAATGTAATTATAGTTTATGATTTTGCCAGAGATAGATTTACAAAATTTACCGGCTGGAACGCAGACTCTTTTACTGTTTACAACAACGAGCTTTATTACGGCGACAGTTTAAATCAAAATGTATATAAAATTTTTGACAGTGAATATGACGATAACGATTTGCCGTATATAACAGAATGGAAAACAAAGTGGGTTAATTTTGGCTATCCTGACCGGTGGAAAGAAATCGAGAGAGTTTACGTGGAGGGCTTTATAAATAAAGAGACTAGCATTGATTTTACAATTTATCTTGATGAGGGTGGAGATTTAACATCTAAAATAGTTACTATCGCCGGATCAGGGGATTATGTAGCAGTTAATCCGAGCAAGGGGTTTGGCACTAATCCGTTTGGGCTGATAAATTTTAGCAATGTTAAAGACAGCGAAAGCAACCTGCTTCATTTTTCAGGCTATATATTATTAGACGATTTATTTGATAATAAATTTAGGAATATACAATTCGGAGGTACGACTTCCGGGACTGGGCAAAATTACAGAATTAGTCGGATAATACCATACATAAATGTACTAGAAGTTAATTACGCTATTGAATATTCAGAGTCGGTGATAAATGATTAAACTAATAATTATATAATCATATGAAAAAACTAATTACAATTTTAGCATTTTTATTAATCGTTTCTCCTGCTTGGGGAGCAAATACTTTATTTGAGTATTATGATGGAAATTTGCCCTCTATTGCTGAAAGGGCTGTTGAGTACAAAAATATAGCTAACGACGTTTACAGGGGTGGTTTTGAGCAAAATATAGCACTATTAGAGTATTTGGAGAGCGGCAAGCTAGGCGGTAATGTGCCGTCAAGCGCAATAAATTGGACTTTGGCAATTCCGCATAGTTCGAGTGCAACCACGATTGATGTTTCGGATTTTGAGGATTTGCGGGGCAATGATATTGCTACGACTTCAATGCCGACTAAAATTTATTTTGTTATTGAGCCAGAAAATCCCAGCAATGCAGAAATAGTAATGTGCTTGGCGGCCAACGGCAATGAAACGAATACTCGTTTTACTTCTTGTACTAGAGGTCTTGCTTTTTCGGGTACGGCAGAAACGGCAGTAACAGCCAACCAAAAATCTCATCCGTCCGGGGCCAACGTAATTATGACAAATGTCGGACAATTTTTTAATAATTTCGTAGATATAACAGATGACCAAACTATTGCAGGGGTAAAAACTTTTAGTTCTATCCCCTTACTTCCAGCAAATAATCCGACTGCTAACAACGAAGCTGTCAGAAAAGCCTATGCTGATAATATTGCTAATCAAGGCGCAGCTACCTCGACTGAAGCAAAAGGCGGTATTTCAGAGCTAGCGACACAAGCAGAAATGTCAGCCGG
>JAYEKT010000019.1:0-13257 GCA_034716735.1 Patescibacteria group bacterium | reverse complement strand
ATAATAAAATAATTTAAACAATATGACAGTCAAAAAAAAGAAAGATATTAGTGCTGATCCGCTAAGTCAGACAGGTTTTTTATTAAAAGGCCAGACTTCTGCTGAAAAAAAGCCAGGAGGATTTTTATTTAAGGGGCAAGAGGGCGGCCAGATATTCAGGCAATCCGCTCCGCCTCCGAAAAGCGTTGTGCCTAAAAAAGACACGACAAAGGAAAGAACTGATATTGCCGGCAATATTTATTCATCTACAATGACAGAAGCGGACAGAAATAAAGCGGCTGGAATAACAGGCGTACCAATGACTATTGATTCTGAACCAGACTCAAAGGGCGGATTACAATCTCCGGATTTTTTATCAGGCCTGCCAAGAGGCGAGGAATCTGCCAGGCAGGAAGAGCTTGACGCTCAAGTCAGGGCATTGCAGGATGAAAGCGCAAGGGAGATTATGGAAATTAGAAAAGCAGGAAAATCCCGGCTGGGAGCGGCTAAAGGCTTTTTAGCTAAAATAGGCGCATTAGGCAGGACTGTTTCCGGCGCTCCAGTTGAAACTAATCTCGGCGTATTAAGTTTTCAAAATCAACTGATTGAAAAAGCAGTCAGAGAGGAACAGCAAAATTTAGCTGAAGCAATATCAAGCGCAAAAGCAGGCTCACGGAAAGCGGCGGAAGAGCGAATCGAGGCTTTAAATGAATTAAGACAAGCCAATTTTGATAATGCTTTAGAATTATTGCAAGATGATAGGGCAATCGACGAAGAGGACAGAAAAAATATGTTAGCTGATTTAGAGGTTGATAAACTGAATTTTGAAATTAAAAAAGCTAATAATGATTTAAGCAAGGAAAATATGGGAGAAGCGTTGAGCCAAATTACTAGAATGGCTGAAAGCGGAATTGTTCTTGATCAATTAAGCGTTGAGACCATCAATAGTCTTGAAACTTCAGCCAATTTGCCGTCTGGAACTTTTGAGGCTTTTTTTGAATCTACGCAAGACGCTGCTAATTTAGCTACCGAAGAAAATATCGCTAAAGTAGATAAAATAAAAGCTGACATTCTTAATCAAATAGAGCGAACAAAAATAGCGCAACAGCAAGCAAACACTTCTGCTTATTCTGCCAGCACGTCTGCCGCCAGATTAGCCTTTGATAAGCAAAAACACGCAGAAGAGCAAGGGGGAAAAGATGTTAAGATGAGCTATGATGATTTTGCGAAAGGATACGGAGAGCAAAATCAAATGTCAATTTCTGGTGATTCGTCTGAAATTAAAGAGGCTTATGGTAATTATGAGGCCGCCTTTGAAGCAGAGAAAAGATTGCAAGAGATATATGACGATCCAACTTCATCATATAAAGATTATCAACTAGCAGGAGGAGAAGCTGGCACAGGAAAAAATTATGAGAAATGGCTGGAAGAAATGAAGAATAAAGATCTTCAAATTTTGGAGAGAATTTTAGGTAAATAAAATTAATTATGAGAATCGATCCGAGACAATTTATGCGTCCAGGATATAAATCTGTATCTGCTAGCAAATATGCTCCAAAACGAATTGATCCGATTGATTTTATGAGAAAAAAGCCATATTCTTATGGTGATAAGATAACTCCTGAAAGTTATTTGGATTTAGCAAAACCTCCCGAGAAGAGGGATTTTTTGTCATCTGAAAAAAAGGAACCAGTCAAAAGCATTTTTGATTTAGGCATTAAGCCTGAAACTGGAAAGATAAGCGGATCGACTACGCCAATTAAAAAATCAAAATTAAAAACTGGAAAAAAACAAAAATTTCCGTTACTGCCCGGAGCTAAGGAAAGGATTATGGAATATACCAGGAAAATGATACCAGTCCAGACTTTGCCGGAAAAGATAGTATCAAGCTATGAGAGAGGGAAAGAGTCGATAGAAATGGATTTTAATATGTGGGATGTAGTGGCTGGCAAAAAAAGCTATGAACAAGCTAAGGGCGAGAACAAGGAAATACTAAAAACATTACCGCCAGAGTCAATAAAGAAAACCTTGCCAGAAAAAGCGTTGGTTGGAGCATCTGAAATATTGTCTCCCATGGTGCAAGGCGGGTGGAGAAGTGTTTTAGGTGGACTTATTGGATTTACTGGAGCGGTTGTTGCAGGAAAAGCAATCCCAGGAAAAGAAGAATTAGTTACAGCGCCGACTGCGGCTAGATTAGCCAGTTTTGCGGCAAGCGGGCAATATTGGTATAAACAGGGCGCAGGCTCTATGTATTCTGATATGAGAGAAGAGGGAATTAATCATGAAATTGCTAGGAATGTCTCTGCAATAGGAGCATTGCCTTATGCTTTAATTGAATATTCCCAAGTAGATAAACTTATTCCTGGATTTAGCAAGGGAGCTAAAATTGCTATTAGAAGAATGGCTAAAAATACTGCGGCTAAAATGACTAAGAGATATGGCGCTACATGGGCCACGGAGGTTGGCGAAGAGGGCTTACAGGAATTTGTACAAATTATGTCAGTTGATATGGGAAAATGGTTAGATGACAATGTTGAAAATCCAGCGATTAGATTGTCTTTGCGGATAGCACTGGAACAGTCTTACAAAACTATGAAAGAATCAGCATTGCCTATGTTGGTGTTAGTCGGTGGATCAGGTGCGATAGAGCAGGCGTTTTTTGGAGAGGACGAAAAGAAAAAGGAAGTTAAACCAGAACCAAAAGAAGAGCGAAAGCCGACAAAACCTGAAGAAAAAATAACACCAGAAGAAAAAGTTGAAGAGCCAAAAGTGGAAATTTTGGATGAAACACCAGATGATATAGCTAAAGCAGAGAAACCAAACTTAGATGATCTTAAAAAACAAGCAGAAGAGTTGGGGCGTAGAGATTTTAATGAGGGTATAAAAAGAATGTTTGCTCAAAGCTCTAATGCTAGAGAATTTATTGAGGGGCTGGAAGTCGGTCAAAGTGATAATATTATGAAAGCGTGGTACAACGGCTGGGATAAAGAGAATTTGAAAGAGACTGAAATAGAAGAAAAGCCTGCTGTAAAAAAATTAATAACAAAAATTGAGGAAGAATTATTGAGCGAAGAAGTAAAAGCTGTATTAAAACCAAAAGTGAATTTATCAAAATTTAATCCTGCTTCTGATAAAAGAGTAGTTACTCCCAACGGAGAATATACCAATTCTTTTTGGCTATTAAAACCTGAATATGTGCCGACAAAATTGAAAGAAAGAATGGATAAAGACTTGGAGAGTACGAAGCCAGACTCAAAAGCGATATGGGATTCTGCAAAAGAGGGAAAACTATCGTCAGTGTCAGATGAAATTGACGGATATGCGAGAGGTTATGGCAAGGACATCCATTATAATTTGAAGAGCGAGAGCGGAAAATCTATCGTAGTAAATAAAAATTATTATGATTATTTGAAGAAGAATATAAAGGATTTTAGCCTAAAAGCCAACGAGCAAGAAGACGGAGCAGTCGTTATATATTCGGGGGAAGAAGAGGCTGGATTACTAATGCCGATACAAGGAGGGGGTAAAATTACGAAGATAAAGCCTACCTCTGAAGTAAAAAAAGAGGTTGACAAAAAGAAAAAAATAAGCTACGGTAAAAAGGAAGAAGTATTGGCAAAAATCGACGGAAAATGGTTGAAATCTATGATCAGATACGGCGATGACAAGGAGGGATATTCTGTCTCGGTTATGGAAAATATACAGACTGCGGGAGGA
Source organism: Patescibacteria group bacterium (assembly GCA_034716735.1). Lineage (GTDB taxonomy): Bacteria > Patescibacteriota > Patescibacteriia > DYHP01 > DYHP01 > JAYEKT01. Next base: position 9,561 of record JAYEKT010000019.1, on the reverse strand, counting down.
GTGCCTGTCGAAAGAGTGGCTAATGTAAAATTTAATAATATAAAAAAATATGAGGAACGAGATAAAAAAATCGATAGAGAACTTGAGGGAGAAATAAATAAGATAGACGATAAATATAAAGCAAAAGCAGAAGAAATCAAAAAGAGTCCGCCTAAAATAAAAAAAGTTGACGAAACGAGAGAATCTTTGGAGAAATTAGAAGATGAAAATATAAAAGGATTTTTTAGCAAGCGAAAAAAGAAAGAGGCTTTTGCCAGAGGAAGCGGTAGCGGCGGGGGTTTGGGTTTTTACAGACAGCCTAGCGCTAAAAAAGAATTTCTTGCCGCAAAAAAGCCAGAGAGCGTTGCTTTATTCGGAAAGGGGCTAGATGAAGAGTTGACTAAAGAGCCTATTACCGACAAAACAATTAACAAAACACAAATAATCAGCTGGATAGAAAAAACATTTAAAGTACCAGTCAGGGGGAAAGCTACTCACCGGTGGAAAGCGGCTGGCATGTATTATCCTAAAAAGTGGATAATAAGAGTTAAAAAGTGGGGAGAATTGCCTGTTGTTATCCATGAAGTAGCGCACAAGATTGATATAACCGATCTTATGAAAGAATACGGCCCGAGGTGGCGCAAGGGTGAGCCAGGCAAAATTAGAAAAATACAGACTGAATTAGCCGACCTTGATTATAATCAGGGAACGAACGGCAGGAGAACAAAAGAGGGCTTTGCGGAATATATGAGATACCGGATGACGACTAACAAGGCGAGCAAAATGGCGCCTGAATTTCATAAATTTTTTAATAATTTTTTAAGAACTAACCAAGAGTTAAGAGTCAATTTGGACGGGCTTAAAAGCAGGCTCGATATTTGGTACGGGCAAGGAGCGTTAAATAGAGTCATCCAACATATAGATTGGAAAGGCGAACATACAAAATTGTCATTTAAGAAGAGAGTTAAAAAGTTTCATTATAAGTTTAGAGAAAACTGGGAAAATTCTTTCTATGTGCCAGGGAAAATAACTAAACAAATAAAAGATATAACAGGCGAAAAACCTGAACCCATAAACGATCCAAAAGAATTGTATGACTATTTTAAATCAAAGGCAGGGGCTTATGCTACTACTTTTGTATATGAAGCGGCTGTTGATCCGTTTGGTAATATCAAGGGCCCGGGGCTATATGAGATATTGAAGCCAATCAAGATGAAAGAAATGAAAGCGTTTGTAGCTTATGCTGTAAGTAAAAGAGCCATTAATCTAGAGGAAAGAAAGATTGAGAGTGGTTTTGAGATAGATGACGCTAAATTTATAGTAGAAACTTTGCAAAACGATATTTACGATAAAGCAGTGGCTGATGTAAACGATTGGAGTAATACTCTTTTAGATTGGTTAGTATGGGCTGGTAACTTAGACGATAGTTCAGCTAAATTAATGCGAGAATTAAATCCGGTATATTTGCCATTTAAACGAGCTTTTTTAGATGAAGCAGTCCAGGCTGTAAAAACAACCGGTGGTGGTTTTCTTAATCAAGGCAAGGCGATTAAAGCTATCGGAGGAAGCGGCCGTCCGATAATAAATCCAATAGAATCTATGATCGGGCAAGTCGGAGAGTTTGTGAATAAAGCAGTTAAGGTGCGAATAGCACGCTCTTTAATAAACTTAGCAGAAGATAAGGTGGGCTTAGGTGAATATATAGTGGAAGTACCGGCGCAAAAGATACCTGTTAAATTTAATGCTAATCAAATTAAAAACTATATAAACGCTCAAATTAATCTTGCTACACCCGGAGAGGGAGTAATGATTTCCAATAATGATTACGATGACATGTTAATGGTATTTACTCAAAACGTAACATATAATGGAAAAGATAATATATTTTCATTGTGGGTGGACGGAAAGCAAAAATTTTATGAAGTCCATGAAGATTTATACCAAGCATTGAGAGAGATTGATCCCTTGCAATTAGGGCCTTTGTTAAAAGTGATGTCTCTATTCGCTCGCTTAGTAAGACTCGGTGCTACAGGTGCAAACGCCTCTTTCGGCTTGATATGGAATCCGATCAGAGATGTTTTGTTTTATCCGATCAGCTCGAGGAGAAAAGGCGCACATCCATTTCAAGCTATAGCTGGCATAGCGAAAGCGACTAGGCCACGTAAAGGCACTTTGCATTGGAGGTTTCAAGCGACAGGGGGGAAACTATCAACTATGATGGGATATGATAGGGGAAGTACAGCCAAGGAATATAGAAATATGAAAGTAGATAAATACTTTGAAGAACATTTCGGAAAATACGGCAAGGTATCAAAAATAGTTAGAGACCCTGTTAATGCTATAAGGGATTTAATGTCTATACCGGAAGTTGGCCCAAGAGGAGCAGAATTGACAAGAAATTATAAGATGTATAAAGAACAACACCCGGAGTGGAGTGAAGAAAGCGCTTATATAAAAGCATTTAATGACGCTCAAGATATTACTATTAATTTTACCAGATCAGGCAGAACGGCTAGAAAATTTAATGAAGCAATACCATTTTTCAATGTAGCTATTCAGGGCCCGGTTAAAATGTATAGATTATTTAGAGCCAGACCGATAGCGACTACTTTAAAAGCTATGTTATGGTTAAGCATATTAGGGATAGCTAATTGGTGGAAAAATAGAGATGAGGAGTGGTATAAAAATCTTGACAGAGAAATAAAATATAATCATTTATTTTTTGAGATAGGCAATTCTGTTTATAGGATTCCAATTCCGTTTGATTTTGGAATATTGTTTATATCAGGGCCAATAGCGGCGCTTGACTCTATGGACGAAAAATCCTTAGAACCATTTAGGTCGGTTATAAATTTGGCTGTAAAACAGGCGCCAGATTTTACCCCGGCGATAGTGAGCCCGATTTGGGATATATGGGGCAATAAAGACTGGTTAGGCAGGCCCATAGAATCAAAAGGCGATTTATTTAAATACCCGACAGAGAGAAAACGCATCTACACAAGCGAAACAGCGGCAAAGTTATCTAAAATATTTGTAGATAAATTAGGTATAGAGTTATCTCCGATCCAAATTGATTATTTAGTAGCTAATTATACAGGTGGATTTTTCAATCAGTTTAAATTTGATATTGACGAAAAAGCAGATATGCCGATAATCGGCAGATTATTCCTAAGAACACCGGAAAAACCGAAGCGCCAGTTAAATAAATTTTTTGAAGAATATACTATATTGAGTCAAAAGAAAAATGCTGGTATAATAACAATGGAGGATAACCAAACTCTTAAAATTTATAACAGTTTTTATAATCTTTATAAAATGTATATGATAGGACTAGAAGTTGCGATAGAAGTCAATAACAAAGAGCAAGAAAAGAAACTATGGACTGATATAGGAAAATTACTTGACGTTTATGGATTTGATTAAAATATTGATTGAGGAGCTTGCGAGATTTGTTTTATACAAAATTATAATATCGGTATCAATAATAATAATATTATTGTTATTAGTGTTTTAGTTATAATTTTTTAAAAAATAATGTGGATAACTTTTTGCATTATTTTTTTGTTGGCTAATTTTAGCAAGCCACGCAAAGGCTTGACAATGCCTGTCAGTATGATATAATTTTAAATATAATTATTAAAAATATTTATGGCTGAAATAATAAAAAAAGAAAAATTAAAAGTTAGAAACGGCAACCTTAAAAGACTTTGCCGAAGATACAAAACATCTATCGCTAAAATTTCTAAAGCATTAAAAATTAATGTCGATCACCTTAGAAGATTTGACAGGGGAGAAAGAAAATTGTCTTGGGAGAAGTGGGATAAAATTTGTAAACATCTTGATAAATTAAAAAAATAATTTATATGGGGGCTTACTACGACAATCTTAAACACACTCAATCTAAAGTTTATCATTGCCTTGAAAAGCACCCACAGACAAGAAACTCTGACAAGAATTTATACTTAGCAATTGTGTACGAATTTTACAATGATAAATTGTTTAAAGACCCTGAAAATGGGTTATCTTTACCGCTAGAGAGAATACATGACTTGCCGACGTTTGAAAGCGTGCGAAGAATGAGGCAGAAAATCCAGTCTAACAAAGACGGCAAAGGAAAATTCCCGCCAACGTCTGAAGCGATAAGGCAAAAAAGAAAATGGACAGAAGAGGCTTATCGCAGTTATCTTGGATATTCCTCGGAACTTAGAACTATTTAATAATAAATAAAAAAATGACAAAAACAAAAATTACAATCGTTCTTGCTCTAATCGTAATCCCCGGCGCATTTATCGGCAATCATTATAAAAATACAATAGCTGAAATCCATTTTTTAAATTTTGCGCAAGCTAAAATTAGTAAGCCGATCAATAAACTCCCAGAAAATAATAATAAAAAATTTTATGAGATTCAAGCAATCGTTACTGCATATAACACTACGGAAGCTCAATGTGATTCTACTCCCTGCATTGGCGCAGGAGGCTATATTTGCGATAAAGACTATGCTATTGCTTGTCCTCGCAATATTCCTCTGGGCGCTTGGGTTGCGATTGATGGCAAACTTTTTAAATGTTTAGACAGAACGGCGCTGAAATATGACGGAAGATATGATATTTCGTTTGACAAAGATATTCAAGCGGCCCGGGATTGGGGGATACAACATAAAACAATTTTGATATATGAAAACTAAACTATCAATCCACGATAAAAAAATAATTAAAATTCTTTGTAAAAATTTGGAAAGTATTGAAATGGTGAGGAAAAAATTCAGACAAGCGACTGGCAGGAAAATTTACCCTAGCGATATTAAAAAAGTTTTAAATAAATAAAGAAACGCCTATGCCAAAAACGAAAGCTATTGCCAAAACGGGCAATAAAAAAATATTTACCTGGACATCAAAGCAGGTGGAGTTAATGACTCGCACTATTGCCAAAGGAGCGACTATGGACGAGTTGTCAATTTTTTTATATCAAGCTGACAAATTAAAACTTGATCCGCTATCCCGCCAAATTTATTTCCAAAAATATAAAACAAGAGATGGCGACCAGATGACTATTATTACCAGTATTGACGGTTATCGGGCCATCGCTGAACGCACGAAAGAGTTGGCAGGAATGGACGATGTAGTTTATGATGACGGCAAAAAATACGAGCCAGGCAAAGACCCAAGCCAGCCAAGCAAAGCTACTGTCACTATTTACAGAATAGTGAGAAAAAAACGAGTGTCTTTTACGGCCACCGCTAGGTGGAAAGAATATTTCCCTGGAGACAGAAAGGGCTTTATGTGGAAAAAAATGCCATACCTTATGCTGGGAAAAGTTGCTGAGGGTTTAGCATTGCGCAAAGCGTTCCCAAATGATTTAAGCGGCGTTAGAACAGAAGATGAAATGCAAAAGGCAGATGTGGTTAGCGATGTGCAGGAGGGCCTTAAAAAAACGCCCAAAATTGTGCCACAAACGAAGAAACAGGCAAAAACGACTAAAACTACGAAAAAGGATAAAAATGTCGTAGAGGGCGAAATTTGCGAAGAATTTAAATGTCAAGGTTGTGATGTCTCAATATCACAAAGTGATTACGAGTTAAGTATTAAATTGTCTAAAGACAAACGGGCTTATTGTAGTGAATGTCTCAAATTATATAGAAAATAAATAAAAATATGCCAGAATATAAAAAAATAAATTTATACAAAGGGGATGTTACAATTCTCTTTGACGATTCGTTGGATAAAAACGGGAAGCCACGACATGCTTATTGGCGACATGATCCTGATAATCTTAAAAAAGACGGCACGCCTAAGATGTTGAGGATTGCCGGTGTTACCTCGATAATTAAAATTGATAAGTCGCAGTATTTAATCCCATGGGCGGTTGAGGAGACTATTAATTATTTGCGTAATAATCTGAATCGTATTAATGACAACGCAAAACAATTATTGGAAGATGCCAAAGCCGAGTCAGAACGGCAGAAACGAGAAGCTGGGGACATAGGAAAAGCAATTCATGAATGGATTGAAAATCACGCCAAAGGCTTGACGCCCGATATGCCGACAGAAGAAAACATAAAAAGAGGAGTAATATCTTTCATGGAGTGGGAGGAGCAAAATAAAGTAGGTTATCTTGAAAGCGAAAAAATAGTTTATTCTAAAAAATATGATTATGTCGGCACGCTTGATATGGTGGCTAAAGTCAACGGCAAATTGTATTTATTAGATTTAAAAACCGGCAATAGAATTTATCCAGACCATTTTATGCAAACTGCCGCTTATTTAAAAGCAGACACAGAAGAACGAACAATAAAATATGACGGTAGGATTATTCTTAGAGTCAGCAAGGAAACCGAGGAAGAGCATATCAAACGATTAACAGACAAGGGTCAGGAAAAATATATTAATTACAAAGCGTTTGAGGCGATCGAAATTGATAAGGACGGGCCATTCGTACATAGAGATTTTGAGGCTTTTCTGGGACAATTAAAAACTCATAATTGGCTCAAAGAGGCTAGCAAACAATTAAAATAATTTATTACCTTTTAACTAGATCAGCGGCTTCGGCTACACTTCCTGTAAAAAAGGTTTATATACCACCCTCAATGACAAATTGCTTGGTGGCGCTGGGAATTTTATCTCGGCGTTAGCGAACAATAAATAGTTAATATGGCAAAGAAGAGATATATAAATACAAAATTTTGGTCAGATGGTTTTGTTGTAAAATTAAATCCGCTAGATAGATATTTATTTTTATATCTCTTGACAAATGAGCATACAGATATTTGTGGTATATATGAATTGCCCTGGCGAGTAATGGCAAGAGAAACAGGGTTGGAAGATGAAATGTTGCAAGAAATGTTTAAAAGATTGGTAAATAAATTTTATTACATTAATGGTTGGGTTTATATTAAGAATTTTGCCAAACACCAGGGAGATAGTCCACAAATCAAAAAAGGAATTGAAAGAAGTTTAAACGACGTTCCTGCTCATGTAATAGCTAAGATTAAAAAAATTGATATATAGTATAGATATAGTAGTGATACGCACCCCTACCTTAACCTTAACCTTAACCTTAACCTTAACCTTAACCTTAACCTTAACCTATCGGTTTAGCAAATTTTTAAAATTTGCCCTTATGGAAAAAATAAAACTTAACATAAATAAATATAAAAAAAATGGGAAAAAAGTTTATAAATGGCAAGATGAAGCAGCACAGGCAGTAGAATACTTTTCAGATGGCGAAAGTAAGCGATCAAGCGTTTTTAAATGCTTCCGGGATAATCCAGATAAAGCTAGAATTGCCTATTTAGACTGCAAAGAGCTTAATAAATTTAGCGTAATGTATTTTTTAAAAGTTTGGAACGAACTAATAAAATGACAATAAGTAAAAACATCCAGAAAGTTTAAGATTTAATATTTTCAATGGTATAACTTTATGTCGAAAATGTCACAACAAAACAAAATCAATGGACAAAAAATTAAAACTTATTTTAATAAAATAGATAAAAAAACAAATAAAAAACAACTTAAAAAAAAGTTGGATAAATTATGGAGAGAGGTTGCCTTATTAAAATATGGCGACAAATGTGAATATTATAGATGTTATAAAACAGAAAACTTGAATGTACACCACATAATCTCTAGGAGAAAGCTGACAACTAGATGGGATTTAGACAATGCAATGGTTTTATGCCCTCTACACCACACATTAAGTAATGACGCCGCTCATAGTGATATAAATTTTAAAGATAAAATACTTGGAAAATATCCTGGATTTAAGGCGATACGAGATGAGAGATGGTTTACAAAATTGGAATTAAAAGCAAATACTCCGCAAAAATTAGATTTAAAATTGGAATTAATTTATTTACAAAAAGAACATGACCGCTACTATAAAAGCAAATGTTAAAAAAAGGGAAATCTGGCCCACAGATCAAAAACAATGGGACTGGGCGCTGGATTGTCTTGACAATAAAACTGTTGAAATTACGATTAAAGAATGGAAAGAAATTCGATCGTTGCAGCAGAATCGCTATCTCTGGGGAGTAGTTTACAAAGTTATTAGTGAATATAATGGCGGTATAGTTGAAGATTTGCATAACCATTTTAAATATTATTTTCTTAGAAAGCAGGGCAGATTAATTTCGTTTATTTCAACTACCGACTTAGACACAAAAGAATTTACTGATTATATTGAAAAAATAAGATTATTCGCTCATCAAAAACTTGGGCTGCATATACCAACACCGGATGAAGCCGGGTTTGATCAATTATATGAATGAAAAATTTGCGATACAAAATATAATTAAAGGCTACGAAAAAGACAAGGCAAGAGCTAAAAATCCTTTGGTTAAAAAATTTATCCAGGAGGAGATTGACTTATTAAAAGCAAAGATTTTTAAAGAAGAGAATTAATATAAAAAAATTATGAAAAAAATTAAAGGTTATAAAGGATTTGATAAAGGTTTAAAATGTAAAGGTTTTCAATTTAAAGAAAACAAAAATTTTAAATTTGACGGTGATATTAAATTATGTAAAAAAGGTTTTCATTTTTGTGAAAATCCATTAGACATTTTGAATTATTACAATTTATGTGAAAGTGAATTTGCAGAAGTTGAAAGTTTGGGAAAAATAAGGAAGACAAAAGAGGATACTAAAATAGTAACTGATAAAATAAAGATAAAAACTAAAATTGATTTACCGCTTTTCATTGAAGCATCAATAAATTTTTTATTTGAAAAATGTGAAATAAAAAGCGGTGATTACAGCAAGCAAGCCTCAAGCGGTGATTACAGCAAGCAAGCCTCCAGTGGTTATTCTAGTCAGCAAGCCTCAAGCGGTGATTACAGTCAGCAAGCCTCAAGTGGTTATTCTAGTCAGCAAGCCTCAAGCGGTGATTACAGTCAGCAAGCCTCAAGCGGTGATTACAGTCAGCAAGCCTCAAGCGGTGATTACAGTCAGCAAGCCTCAAGCGGTGATTACAGTCAGCAAGCCTCCAGTGGTTATTCTAGTCAGCAAGCCTCAAGCGGTGATTACAGTCAGCAAGCCTCAAGCGGTGATTACAGTCAGCAAGCCTCAAGCGGTGATTACAGCAAGCAAGCCTCCAGTGGTTATTCTAGTCAGCATATTATTGATGGTAAAAATTCTATCGCCATGGCTTGTGGTGAAAATTCTAAGATGAAAGGTAAAAAAGGTAATTGGATAGTTTTAGCTGAATATAATAATAAGAATGAAGTTATTGCTGTTGTATCTGGTAAAATTGATGGCAAAAAATTAAAAGAAGATGTTTGGTATGAAGTTAAAAATAAAAAATTTGTTGAAATAATAATATGAACGAAAAAAGAAATCAAAAAATAGTTTATGACGCTTTAGGATTTGTGCCTTTTAATATGATTAGCAAAGATTTTTAAAGAAGAGAGTTGATTATTAGCGGTTGCGGATTTGCCACCAGTCAAGACCGCAAGGTTATACACTGGTAGGGAGTAGTAGTGGCTGAAAAGCCCGTTTTACATAATGCTGTAAAAAAGCTATTACTCCCCAGCCGTTAGTAAATAATAATATGAAAATAACAACATTATATCTTTTAGATAGTAAAATA
>JAYEKT010000018.1:0-4853 GCA_034716735.1 Patescibacteria group bacterium | reverse complement strand
TAATAAGAGTAAGAACTATACCTTCCCTACAAAAACTACTGACATTGAAAAATACACTGAATTGGAAAATTTATTGAAAAAAAGTAAGTACTGGAACGGTGTATCTTCCGTCAATGCCCAAAAAGTTGGTCAATTATTGGAAGATGATGGAATTGACAGTAGATTAAAGCAGAAAATTATTGCCCTTGCTCCACTTGAAGAATCTACCAACTTATCAATCAGAAAAAAGTAAATGGAGCTTCTAGAGAAAACCATCAAGCATATAGAAAAAAAGAAAAGGGATAATTCTAATAAAAAAGAACTACTGGCAAACAACAGACATCCTAAATCTGCCCATTATTATAAAAAGGAATGGTCATTTATTGAGTTTGTACCGGCTAGAGAAAATATTACCTATCAGTTACAGTATCTAGAGTATATGACCAATTTATACAATGACTACCAAATGTATTTAACGATTGAATCTTTACATTGCAAGAATATGATGATTACCATTGCCTCAATAATGGAATGTGCCCTCTATGACCTCTTGTATCAGTTAGCCAGAAAAAGGTCAGATATTGGTTTTGATGAAAGAGAAGATTTTTTGGCAATGATTGATTTAGGGTTTCAAGGAGGCTTACTTAATGAACAAATGAAAAATTTATTACATGAGCTTCGGAAAGTTAGAAATTTTGTGCATATTTCTAATTTGGAGCATAAAGAATACGAAGCTTATGATATTGAGCAAGTAAACAGCTATATTATACTTTTAGATAATTTTAAGGATAGAGTTAGGGAGAAGATTAAATGAAAATAATTAGGATTATACTCCCCTGCTACATTCTTTCTTAAAAGAATTACGTAATTAATTACTTACATGGTTTGTTTTTGGATATTGGTGTTGGGGGCAAAGGAATGAATAATTCAATAAAAAAGATTTTTATGCAAAAGGATAAAATCAAAAAAATGATAGAATCAAGTGGAAACAGTTTTCACTATGATGTTATAAATTTTCTTAGAGAACAAGATTGGAACGTTTTAGTCAGCCCATATTATTGTGATAATTTTTCCGATAAGTCGAAAGAAGTTGACATTATTGCGGGAAAAGACATTGTGCTCAAGGATTACGTTAATAGTCCGAAAATGTTAGTAAAAGTAAGACTTTTTATTGAGTGTAAATATGTCAAATATCCTATTGTTTTTTGGTTTGACAACAAAGATCTTAACAGAGCCGAAAGTAAAATCATTAATGAAACTCCATTGAAGTCAAGAGATGGTAACAAACTTATAGAGCAACACCACTATATGATCAACGAAGAAATCGCAAAATTATTTTCCTCGGACAATAATAAAGAAGATGTTATTTTTAAAGCATTAAGCCAATGTCTGAACTCTTTCATATACTACAGAGAATCAAATTTCAACTTGTTTCCCATAAACAGAAAACCCAGCCCAGGGCTAAAGAATCTTGAAATAAATTACCCACTTATAATTTGCAATAAGTTTGAGAATTTTTTTAGAGTGGATAAAAAAGACGGGAGTTATTCCAATATCACATCAAACTTTCAGCTAGAAGCAAATTATGCTTATAAAGATTTTAAGGGTTTTAATATAAATGAGTATTTTTTGGTAGATATTATCGAATTTGGTCAATTGAAAGATTTCTTGAAAGATATTATACTTGACGGAGATATAAATGCTATTAAGAAAATAGAAGCAGGGCCAATATCTAATCCTGGATAAAAATCATTAAAAATATTGCAGGTGCTTTGAGTGTTTTGTCTGATGATTTAATTTAAAAATAACATTATGGCAAATAGTAACCTTACAAACGCAAAACGAGCAAAGAATGATGAGTTTTACACTCAATATTCTGATATTCAAAAAGAAATTGAGGCATATTTGGAATATAACCCTGATGTATTCCGCAACAAAGTAGTGTATTGCAACTGCGACGACCCGTTTGAGAGTAATTTCTTTCGCTATTTTGTACTCAATTTTAACAAGTTTAGATTAAGACAACTCATTACAACCAGCTACAAACCTTCGCCAGTAGCCAACACTCAACTGAGCTTGTTTGGCGACGATAAAACTCTTACAAAATTAAAAGGTCGTCCCAAGATAAATGCTAATAAATTTATTATCAATGAAGTGCACGACATAGATGGCGACGGGGAGTTCAACTTAAAAGATGTCGCCAAGCAGTTAAAGGCAAACAAGCACAACGAATGGACACCATTGAAAGACGACGGCGATTTTAGAAGCGATGAATGTATAGATCTACTTCAACAATCCGACATTGTGGTAACAAATCCACCGTTTAGTCTGCTTCGCGAATATGTTAAGCAACTTTTTGATTATAGCAAAAAATTTGTGATTATTATTAATAAAAGTGCCGTAACGTATAAGGAAATTTTCCCGTTGATTAAAGAGAATAAAATGTGGTCCGGAAAAACAAAATGGTCTGGTGGACTATGGTTTGTAACGATTGATGTTGGCGATGTTGATAGGATAATTGATGGTGTTAATATGAAAAATGTGGCTTCTGTTTGGTTTACAAATCTTGATCACGGACGACGCCATCAACCATTACCACTTATGACAATGGAAGAAAATTTTAAATACAGTGAACACAAAGAAATTAAGGGCAAAAAAGCGTATGATAAATATGATAATTACGATGCCATAGAGGTATCTTTTACTAATGCCATCCCGAGCAATTATGATGGCGTAATGGGCGTGCCAATTAGTTTTTTGGATAAATATAATCCCGATCAATTTGAAATTGTCGGAATGGCAGAAGATAATGGCAAAGGTTTTTCTGGTGGAATTTGGGATGGTAAAAATCCACATTGTGTCATAAATGGAGAAAATAAATTTAAGAGAATATTTATTAAAAGAAAGAAATAACATTGAAACCAAACTGGGGATATAAAATTAAGTAATATTATGCAAATTATGGAATGTATAGAAACATTGAAATGGCCGTTTGTTGTTTTAGTTGTGATATGTCTTTTTAGAAAACCGATCAAAGAATTAATTTTGAACATTGCAGATTTTTCAATAACGAAAGGTGGATTATCGGCGAGAATTGCAAGGCCATCGGCAAAAATCTTAAACAATAAAATAACGATAGCAGTTAGGCAGGACAATCCGAGTAAAAATTATGTCATGGAAGATAAAGAAGGCAAAATTTATTTTGACTATTCAAACAACAATGGCATTTATACCATTGGAAAAAACGATTATCGGTTTGATACGCAATGGTCAAAAGCGAGTAAAGAATATATTCATTTTTATAACGATTCATCAACAATAAAATCAGTGTGCCTTGCAAAAGATGTTTCCGATTTAGATAAAGTTCAACCTGAAAAATATGATTCGTCTTCCCGTGCTAGAACTGCAGGAATAGGTCAAATTGCGGTGTTTAAAAATAATAGTGGTAAATTTCTTGCAATTAAGATATTAGGAATTAAAGATGATTCTCGAGGAGATGATTCTGACGAATTACATTTCAGATATAAAGTATTAGATTAAAAACTTACAAAAATAATATGGATACAAATTTAAAAACTAAAATTAGTGTCAAAGATATTTGCGATGGCTTTGTATATAATGAACTTGAAGGCAAGGGCTTGTTTGGTTTATCCGGCAAGCTGACCATCCAACCAGAATACCAGCGCAATTATATTTATGCTTCTGATGATGGCAAAAGAGAAATGGCCGTTATTGAGTCTGTTCTCAAAGGTTACCCGATAGGATTGATCTACTTTAATAAAGTTTCCAATGATAATTTTGAAGTTCTTGACGGGCAACAGCGCATCACTAGCCTCGGACGATTTATCACTGATAAATTTGCCATTAAAGATGAAAGCGGGATACAATATTTCGGTGGCTTAGCAAAAGACAAAAAAGATAAGATATTAGAAACAAAGCTACTCATTTACGAATGTGAGGGAACAGAAAGCCAGATAAAAGAGTGGTTCAAGACAATTAATATAGCTGGAGTTCCGCTCGTTCCTCAAGAATTACTAAATGCTATTTATTCTGGACCATTCGTTACATTGGGTAAGGAAGAATTTAGCAATAGCCAAAATTCTAACGTTCAAAAGTGGAGTGCCTACATAAAGGGCAGTGTAAATCGTCAGGCATTTTTTGAGAGAGCTTTAGAATGGGTAAGTAAAGGAAATATTGATGATTATATGAGTAGTCACCGCTACGATAAAAATATCAATGAGTTAAAAAAATATTTCAACAGTGTGATCGATTGGATATCAAATGTTTTTACCGATGTAGAAAGTGAAATGTCCGGACTTGAATGGGGACGACTGTATGAACAGTATCACAAGAAAGCTTATGATTCTGCAAAAGTATCGAAAGCAATACAGAAGCTTTATGGCGACCCGTATGTTAAAAACCGAAAAGGTATTTATGAATATATTCTTGGCGACTCAGTCGACACAAAATTGCTTGAAATTAGAATTTTTGATGAAGCAACTAAAAGATCGGTTTATGCATCACAGACAAAGACTGCAAAAACGAAAGATGAATCGAATTGTCCTGATTGTGCTATGGGACATGACACCAACAAAAGTAAGATATGGAGCTTTAACGAAATGGAAGCTGATCATGTATCGGCTTGGAGCAAGGGAGGAAAAACAACAATTAAGAATTGTGAGATGTTGTGCGTAAGGCATAATCGAGCAAAGGGTAATAGGTAAAAAATAAAAATTTATGGCTAAGTCAAAAAATCATTATTGAAGATTGGCAGAAAGAATTTATTAACACTAAAGGTCTTTTTAGAAGAATTAAATACTTACTGATAACTCCATTTCTAAAAGACAACTCTAAATAAAATTTTCACCCAGAAC
>JAYEKT010000017.1:1636-4895 GCA_034716735.1 Patescibacteria group bacterium | reverse complement strand
ATAATATTTGCTGTTTCTATCGCTCTAACTAAATCTGAACTTACTGCGCAATCTAAATTATACTCTTTAAGCAGACCTATCACATCCTTTGCTTGTTTTCTGCCATAATCATTTAAAGAATTGTCAGTATCGCCCTGCCAACGATGTTGTTTATTCCAATCTGTTTCACAATGTCGCAAGAGAATAAATTTTATCTTTTTTTTCTTCATGAATCTAATTTCAACGAACCAATAATTTTTCTGCCTTTAATGGCTCGTCCATTAATTCTTCTGTGATTTTTTCCATTTTCATTATTCGTGAACCTTTTATCAAAACTAAATCCCCTTTCTTTATTCTTCCTTGAATAAAAAGACCAGCTTTTTCTGGCTTTGCAAATTTAAAAATTTTATCTTCACTCATTCCAGCGCTCACTGCGGCCGTTATTGCTTCTTCCATCTTTTCTCCAACAGTAATTAAAAAATCTATATTATTCGCAACTATTGCTTCTCCAACCTCTTGATGTCCTTTTTCAGTATAAGTTCCTAATTCTGCCATATCCCCCAAAACAGCATATTTTTGATTGTTTTTGCCAACTGAAATCTTTTGCATTGCCTCCAGCGCGGCCAATACTGAACGCGGTGACGCATTATATGAATCATCAATAAGCATTGTATGTTTTATACCAGAAATTAAACGCATGCGTCCAGCAGGAAAATCTATCTTTTTCAAACTTTCAGATATTTCAATTAAATTTATTTTATAGATTACGCCGACCGCAGCCGCAGTTAAAGCGGCATAAATTGGCTGTTTACCAACCACACCCTTGAGATGCGCCGGCGATTCGTTCTCATCTGTAGCAAGTTTAAATGAAACACCCGATATTATATCTTTTTCCATATCTAATCCAAAATCAACACATTGTATATCAGCCATTCGTTTAAATCCAAAAGTTATTATCTTTGCTTGCGTATGCTCACGCATTCTTGCAACATTTACATCGTCAGTACTCAAAACCGCATACGCATCTTTTTTTAAATTCGAAATAATTCTCTTTTTTTCTGCAAACACGCCTTCAATATCTTTAAAAAATTCTGTATGCGCATGCGCTACCGCAGTAACAACTGCTATTTTTGGTTTTACAAAACCATAAAAATAATCCATATCACCCGGCTTGTCGGCTGCTAATTCTAATACCAAAATCTCAGGATATTTTTCATCTTTAAATAACAAAAGATTCAAAGCATGTAAAAAAATTCCAAGCCAAGCAAAGATGTTTTTACCTGCGGTTTTACGCCCCAAGATTGTAAGCGGAACTCCAATTTCATTATTATAATTCCCTTTGCTTTTTCTAACGCGATATTTAGAAGATAAAACCGCAAAAATTGCCTCTTTTGCGCCAGTTTTTCCAACCGAACCTGTAATTCCAACAATTTCCGGCTTATATTTCTTCAAAACCAAAGACGCTAATGATTTTAGAATTTTTTGTAATGTATTTCTCATACAAATTGTCATTCCTGCGAAGGCAGGAATCCATTAAACGTCATCCCGTACTCGATCTGGGATCTAAAAAAATATATTATCCTACCTTTAGTTTAGCTTAAATGTTTAGATTTGTAAATCCCCTAAACACGTAAATCGGCCTTCATGTTAAAATCTGTCAAGCTTTTGTTGCGATCGTAGTATTTTCTTGACAGTTTTTTCGATAGTTTCCAACACGCAGATACACCTGCGTGTTGAACTGGATCCTCGGATCAAATCCGAGGATGACATTTGAGCATGAGTCGCTGTGGCTTCCGCGAGATTCCTCGCTGCGCTCGGAATAACATTATCGTTCAGTCGGAACTTTAAAATAATTTAATAAAAATTCTGCGATTTGACCGAAAACAGGCGCGGCAGAATTTTCTGCCCATTCTACAGCTTTTGGATTATTGATTTTTACAAGCATTACGAATTTCGGGTCATTAACTGGCGCAAATCCAACAAAAGAGCCGATTGAAATATCTTCTTCATATCCCCCGCCTTCTTGCTTTGCCACTTGCGCTGTTCCTGTTTTGCCAGCAACAAAATATCCTGACACTCCAGCGCGCCGACCATGTCCATTATCAACAACAGATACAAGCATCCCGCCCAAAAGACGAGCTGTTTTTTCACTAATTACTTGGCGAATTTCTTTTGATTCAGTTTTTGCGATAAAGCCATTGTCTTTTCTAATTTCGTCTACAATATAAGGTTTCATCAATTTACCACCATTTGCAATTGCGCCAAAAGCGGAAACAAGCTCAAGCGGTGTAACACTTATGCCCTGACCAAATGACGCTGTTGCTGCATATATCTCCCCTCTTTTCCAAAGAGATGAGATATTACCCCCCACTTCAGTATCAAGCTCAATACCTGTTTTTGCGCTAAACCCAAAATTCTCTAAATATTCACGAAATTTCTTTTTACCAAGTTTATCTACAACATAAACCACACCAGTATTTAAAGAATTTTCCAAAACATTAGTCATTGTTTGAATACCGTATTTTTCTCCGTCAGAATTTTTAATTGTATGCTCATGAAATTTTATAAAACCCTCGTCTTTATAAGTGGATTCTGGTGTAACCTCACCGACATCAAGAGCCGCAGCCATTGTGATTGGCTTCATTACTGAGCCAGCTTCATATAAATCAAAAATCGCTGGATTATTATAAATACTAATATTTTCAACTTCTGAATAATTATTTGGATCAAAATCAGGAAGAGAACACATTGCAAGCACTGCTCCAGACCACGGATTCATTACAATAACTGTCCCGCCGTCAGCATCAAAATCTTTTACTGCTTGTTGTAATTTTTCACAGGCAGTAAATTGAATGGATCTGTCTATTGTCAAAACCAAATCCGAACCATTCACTGCTTGCTCAATATCATTATCACCAAACATTATCCAACTACCCAAAGGGTTTCGTTCTGATTTTAAATATCCTTCTTTTCCTCTAATATCCGCATCAAAATACCCCTCAAGACCGTATTTACCGCTTTTGTTTCCTTTTTTATCTGACCCCATAAAACCTAAAATATGCCCTCCCATATTTTTCTCTGGATAAGCCCTATAACTTTCTCTTGCAAAAACAATCCCTTGGATTTCTAAAGCCCTTAATTTTTCTACAACTTCAGGCGAGACCTGTTTTTTTAACGGTTCGTATGGGTCATCAACTAATGATAATTTATTAAGCACTTCACCAAAATCAAGTTCTAAAATTGGAACGATTTTATCTGTTGCATCGCGCGGATTTATAAT
>JAYEKT010000017.1:0-1536 GCA_034716735.1 Patescibacteria group bacterium | reverse complement strand
AAATTTTTCTAAAAGAGGTGATTTTTATCTTACAAAACAAGAAAGAGCGCGAGTGGAAAGAGTTGTTATGGAAAGTGAATCGCCTGGAGAACGTTTGAGTGTGATTCAAGAATGGCTGAGAGCAGACAGAAAAGCGCTGGATTTTTTAGAACGAGTACTCAATGATGAAGAAAGGATGACAGCATTTTTTAGAGGAGAAGAAATTCCGCTTCGCAAGGTTCCACATTGCTGTAAATCATATAAATAGTCACAACCCCGTTGTTCGCGAACAGCGGGGCTTTTTTTTTTACAATAAAAATGTTAATATAGAAAAAAGAGATAATAAAAATTATATTTATATTATTATGAAAAAAAGGGGGGCAAAAAACCAAACACATTCTAAGTGGGTTGAAAAAATGATGACAAAAAAAGTACCGATTGTATCTGTGAACACGCGTATTGGTGATATAAAAAAATTACTGTTTAAGAAAACAAAAAAATTTGAAACTATTAATTATGTTTATCTAATCAATGAACACGATAAATTAAAAGGTGTCATTTCAATAAAAGAATTATTTCGTCAGACCAAAAATAAAAAAGTCAAAGATGTAATGACCAAAAAAATTATATCTGTTGGACCGCATACGCATATAGAAAAAGCTACATATTTGGCAGTAAAACATAATATCAAGTCAGTCCCTGTAGTTGACAAGGACAATGTATTTTTAGGCGCTATATCAAATGATGATATTCTGCATGAAACCTATAAAAAAACAAGGGTGAGCATGCTACATTTAGCTGGTGTGCATCGACCAAAAATAGTAGTAGATAATGTTTTCAAGCTATCTATTTGGCAATCTTTCAAACATAGATTTCCGTGGTTGTTCATAGGTCTGTTGGGTGGAATAGCTGCCGCTAAAATTATCGGCCTTTTTGAAAATACACTTAAAGAAAACATAATACTTGCCGCTTTTTTACCCCTTATTGTTTATGTGTCTGGAGCAATGGTAACGCAAATGCAAGCGTTTATCATCCGCGATTTAGCAATGAATTCAAAACTTAATTTTATTAAATATTTCTTTAGGCAATTTGGTATTGTGCTTTTAATAGGGATTTTTGCCAGCATCTCTCTTTGCGTAATTAGTTTTATAATGTTTGGCGAAATTGTAATCGGCTTTGTTTTAAGTATTGCGCTATTTACTGCAATTGTTTCGTCAGTAATGGTTGGTCTTATTTTCCCTTACACACTTAGCAAGATGAGGTTTGACCCAGCCAACGCCAGTGGACCAATTGCAGCAATTATTCAAGATATTTTAAGTATTGTTGTTTACTTTAGCGTTGCAACTTGGTTAATGTAAATGTGTTTATCTATTCCAGTAAAAATAACAGAAATTAAAAAAAACTCGGCCATGGTAAAAAACGGCCGACATAATTTAGAAATTAATACATCTTTAATAAAAAGACCACAAATTGGCGATTGGATTATTATCCACGCTAATTTAGCAATCAAAAAAATATCTAAAAAGGAAGCTTATGAAATACAAGGGTATTTATCTA
>JAYEKT010000016.1:0-4913 GCA_034716735.1 Patescibacteria group bacterium | reverse complement strand
AACCTGTCCCCTAAAAACATTGCGATGATTGTTCCTGTGACTAAAAATGGGCCAAGCGGAATGTTACTTTTTAGGGTTTTTCGTCTGAGCGCGACTAATGCTATGCTGTAAATTGCTCCGATAAAATATGCTAAAAATAATGCAGAAATAACATTTGGATAACCTAAAATTGCGCCCATCAAAATCCCCAACCGAATATCTCCCCCGCCAATCCACCTACCACGGGATATTAGATATTGAACTAAAAAAAATCCTCCGCCAATTGTAGCCGCAAATCCTATGTTCCAGATATTTTCCCCTAATAAAAAATTTCCAAAAAATGCAACAAAAATCGCAGGGATACTGAATTTGTCAGGAATCAAACCATGTTTTGCGTCATAGGTAAAAATTACAACAAGAACGGCAAGTAAAAACCATTCTAAAACAATGACAAGCCAAAAATGCAAATTCAACGGGAGTAGCCCCATTTTTAAAAAATACGCTGATTTTAAATAAAATAAAGTAAATAAAAAAGCTGTGGATAATTCTACAAGCGGATATTGCCATGAAATTTTTCTTTTACAATATCTACATCTCCCAAATAAAAATAAAAAACTAAAAACAGGAATTAAGTCCAAGCATATTAATTCATGTCCGCACCTAGGACATTGTGATCTTTTCCAAAAAAAAGATTTACCAACTTGAACACGCCAAATCAAAGCATTTAAAAAACTCCCAACTGATAAACCAAATAAAAATGAAATTATTGGAAAAAATAATTCTAACATAATTAAATTATAACACAAAATCCCCGAATGTTCGAGGACCTGTGTTCTTGTTTTAAAACAAAACTGCGCTTTATTGAATACCGCCAGGCGAGGCAGTATGATCTCCAGCAACTAAGCCACCTGTCGCTCCCTCAAGCGTAAACGTAAGGGAATACGTGGAGCCGTCTGCGCTGGTATAGCTATAATCCGCGCCTCCTGGCGTTGGATTAACAGGAACAAGTGTCATAAATACAGTTGCGCAACCTGTTGTGTTTGCCTGCCATGTAGCGCTTCCTGTGTTGTCACATAAAACAACCTGACTTCCTGCGCCTAATACCACTGCTGTTGCGGCTGTAGGATATCCGTTTGTTTCAACAAAACCTAATTCTAATGCTGTCTGGACTTGTTTAATATCAGCAACACGTTTTGCATCACGTGACTTTTGTCGCGCGCTATTTAAAGCAACAACAGCCAAAGTTGCTAATAGACCAATGATGGCAATTACCACCAAAAGTTCTATCAAAGTAAAACCTTTTCTTTTTGTCATTTAATTCACCTCCCTTCTTTTTTAAGATAAATTTTCTAAAACTTATACCCGCGAAGGCGGATATCGACTTTTTATTCTATGTCCCGCACAGCCAATCCAATCGCCACTGAAAATCTAGAACCCAATTCATCTAAATCCGTCCGTAATTCATTAGGGTAAAGCACGCGCGCCCATGGATTTCCTACAAACACCTTAACTTTTAACATTTGTGAAAAATAACCAACCAACTGAGGAAAAAGAGCTGTGCCTCCAGTTAAGATTATTTTTTCAATTTTTCTACCCACATTTCCATCCTTGTTTTCTTTTAAGTAAAGATTGATAGAATAGCGAATTTCATTAATGACAGGCGTTAAAAGAAGTTCTATTGGCTTGGAAATTTTAACTTCTTGGTCATTAGCGCCAGTAGTATTTTTCATATCTTTTTTCAGATTTTCCGCCTCTTCAATATTGATTTTCATTTTTTCACTAAATTCTTTTGTAATCATTACGCCACCAACATTAATACTTCTCGTAACAATAGGTATACCTGCTTCAACTATTAATATATTTGTTTTTGCCGCGCCAATATCAACAATGGCTACAGATGATTTATCTTTACCAACAAGTGAACGGACAAGAGCAAATGCCTCTGTTTCCAAATAAAGAAGATTTAACTTAGCTACCTTAAAAACCTCTACATATTTATTTATCAATTCTTTCGGGGCAGCTGTCAAAAGCACACGTTGTAATTTGCCTTGGCCTTCTTCACTATCTAATACCTTCCAATCCAAAACGGCCTCCTCAACAGGATATGACAAAAGCTTTCGCGCTTGCGCTTCTACTGCTGTTTTTAATTCTTCTTCTGATGTTGGAGCAACAGTAATTAAAGAACTAAAAACAGAAGAGATGCTAAGACCTGCAATTGCGTTATTGCTTTTTGCCCCTGCTTTTTTACATATTTTTGAAAGTGTTTCCCCTGTTTTTTTATCGTCCAAAATACTTGTCTCAACAAGTTTGGGAGAGCGTTCTGTGTATCCGTAAGTCAAAAGACGAGGACGGCCTTTTAACTTTTCAATTTCTACAACCTTAATTCCACCAGCGCCCAAATCAACACCCAGAAAACTTTTGGGTTTCTTTTTAAACATACATAGATATTATAACATAAAATTGCGCGCAAACCCATGTTATCCAAAATGTTCATCTATTGCTTCATTTACCAACCTGTCTGCTTCTTTGTTTTTTTCTCTTCTAATGTGTGTGAAAGTCACTTTTTTAAAACCCATACTTAAATTCCAAATCTTTAAAAAAAGCGGGGCTAAGCCAGGATTTTTGACTTTGTATTCACGATTCAACTGCTTAACAACCAACTCGCTATCTAAATAAAAATCCAATTCGTCTACTTCAACATCCTTAACTTTTTCCAATGCTAAAATTACAGCCCTATATTCTGCCTGATTATTTGTTGTCTTTCCAATATATTCTTTATATTCTCCAACTCCCTCTACTACAACACCAACTCCCGCAGGACCGGGATTTCCCCTAGCGCCACCATCGGTATAAATAACTAATTTTTTACTCATGTTTTTTTAAATCAATAATCTTAAGCTGAAGCTCTCTATTCCCATTCCATTCATTAACCCCTACTTCAAATATTATATCAACAAAATCACCTGAATTTAAACGTCCAGCCCATGCGCCAAAGAAAAAACCAATCATTTTCTTTCCTTCAATATTCATTCTAAGATGTTTTCCGTCTGCGCCAATTGTTTGCAAATTCATAATTTCTACGTTTTTAACCAAAAATTTTGGTCGGGGATTTTTTTCTCCAAATGGTTCAAATTTTTTAAGTTTATCATAAAGACCCCAATCAATTTCTTTTAGCTCAACTTCTTTGTCAATTATGATTTTTGGAAGTAAATCAAGTTTTTTTAATTTTTTTGATGCTACTGACAAAAATGCTTTCTTAAATTCATCTATTTTATCCGCGCTTTTTAATGAAAATCCACATGCTCCTGGATGTCCTCCAAATTTAGAAAAAAACTGTGGGATTTCTTCAAGCGCTTCTATTAAATTAAATTCATCAATACTTCTGCCTGAACCTATAATTTCATCGCCTTTTTTTGTTAAAACAATGGTCGGACGATAAAACCAATCTGATAATCTTGACGCAACAAGTCCAACAAGCCCTGGCGACCACTCTTCATTAAACGCAAACAAAACAAAATCCTCTTCTGTCTTCCCCTCAACCACTTGATACTTTGCTTCTGAACACATCTTTTCTGCAATTTTCTGCCGTTCAGAATTTTCTTTATTTATCTGCTTTGCCAAATCATTTGTTTCTTCTTCAGAATCTGATATCAAAAGTTTGTAAGCTGCGCTTGCGTGATTCATCCTGCCTGCGGCATTGATTCTCGGCGCAATCATAAATCCAACTGAATAAGTATCCAATAACCCAGGTTTTGCTCTCGCAACTTCCATTAATTTTTTAAGGCCCAAACGTTGAGTTTTGTTCAAGACCAAAAGTCCATATTTTGTCAAAGTTCGTGTTTCGCCCAAAAGCGGAACAACATCTGCAATGGATGAAATTGCAACTAAATCCAAAAGCCATTTTATAAATGGTTCATCTTTTTCCTCAGATAATAATCCTTGCGCCAATTTGAACGCCACACCTCCCCCAGACAAATCCTTCCATGGATATTTTTCTCGCGGATGCTTTGGGTGAATTATTGCGTATGCTGGCGGCGCGTCTTTTGGAACTTCGTGGTGATCTGTGATAATTATATCCATTCCAAGCTCGTTCGCGCGTTCCACTTCTTTTTTATTGGATATTCCACAATCGCAAGTAATCATTAGTTGATTTTCTTTAGCAAATTCTTCTATTCTTTGCATATTAAGACCATAACCGTCTGTCTCGCGATGTGGTAAAAAGACGTCTGGTTTACATCCTATTTTTTTCAATGCCTCAAATAAAATAACCGACGAGCAAACACCGTCGGCATCATAATCACCATAAACAACAATTTTTTTATTGAATTTTATTGTTTTTTTAATTTTATCTACAGCTTTTTTCATATCTTTGAAAATAAAAGGGCTGTGGATATCTTGACTGTAATCAGGATTTAAAAATTCGTCTATGGATTCTTGCGTTTTTAAATTTCTGTCCCAAAGCAATTGTAAAATCACATCGTCCATTTCTGGAAAACGACTCTTAAACTCCTTTGAAAATTTTGTAACTACCTCCCATTTCTTTTGTGTATTCATAAATAAGGCGCAATAGTCCAAGCCACCATGCTAAAAATAACTATGATGCTGATGACTAACCAAAAAATTTTTTGGAATTTTTTCGTCTTCTTCATTTTATTATTATAACAGAGATGGCAAAAAAGTTATCCACACTGCGTTGTCATTCCCGCGAAGACGGGAATCCATAATTAAAAAAGCGGTTCGAATTTCAAACCGCTGTTGTGAGCTACTGCCCTTCTCTAATCGCTTCTTGAAGACGTCTGTCTAAGTCAAATCTTTCGCGAAAAACGCTTGCTCTTCCAAGCATATCAACACAGATGCTTAGATTTAGAATATTACCACATGAAAACTGTTCAGGTGGATTATCTCCCGAAAAATCTGACAGAACAACACCGAGC
>JAYEKT010000015.1:0-18434 GCA_034716735.1 Patescibacteria group bacterium | reverse complement strand
AAACATCCCCGCTAATCCAATAAGTAATGTTGTATACAAGGGTTATGATAAACATCTCACACAATGTTTCAAAGATAATTCTTGTCATTCCTGGCATACTCTTCAAAAACTCTTTGATTTTGGTCATTAAGCTCTCCCTTTTCACACTTTTCTGAATGTCGACGAGGTTCATCTTACTTCCTCCCCTACCCTCCCAAGTTTTTTAAAATTTGGGATGGGTTTCATTTTTCTATTCTATTTTTTATTTCAAATTGTTAATGTCCTGAATTAACACTGTTTTAACATCTTTTCTGGATTTTGTAAAGAATTTAAGGTAGAATAAAATTATGAAGTTAATTATTGGTCTGGGCAACCCAGGCAGGAAATATAAAAAAACACGGCACAATGTTGGCTTTCGGGTTTTAGATGAAATGATAAAAGATTCTTCGACTTCGCTCAGGACAAGTTTTAAGTTTGATAAAAAATTCAATGCCGATGTTGTAAAAAAAGGTCAAATAATTTTCGCCAAACCGCAAACTTTTATGAACAAATCTGGTGAAGCAGTTTGGGCGATTCAAAAATATTATAAGATTAAGTCGGATGATATTGTTGTGGTACATGATGAACTATATCTGGAACTTGGCAAGGTTCGTGAAAGTACTGGAAGCAGAAGCGCGGGGCATAATGGCGTTCAATCTATAATTAATTTACTTGATACAAAAAATTTCACGCGCGTTAGAATCGGAATTGGCCCTTGCCCAAAAAAAATTCCTGCGGAAAAATTTGTTTTACAAAAATTCAGTAGAAAAGAAGAAAAAGAGTTGGAAGAGATTATTAAAAGGGTAATAGAAATAATTAAAAACAAAGCAATGGTTTCATAGTCCGAGCGAAACGAGGATGTGAAACCAAATTACAGGGTTTGCATTATGACTCCACAGCCCTGTGGGGATCATGAAGTCACCGTTAGCATTTATAAAATCCCCTGACATTATGTCAAGAGATTTTTAAATTCAGACCTTCTTTGTCACTTTTTTAACCTTTGCCACAAACTCTTCAAAAAATCTGCGCAATTTTTATCTATATCTTGCTGTGATTTTTTAAATTCTCCTATGCAAACCATCTGGAAATTATCATTGCTTCCGCATATATCACAATGTTTTCTCCCAATCTCATCCTCGTCTTCAACACCCGAAAGTCGTAGTTTGGCGCCACACTGACGACACCTATAGCTAATATCCATATATCCTCCCTTGTTTTTTGACTTTTTTACTTCAAAGGTCTAATCTTAAAACTAACACATTATACTAAATATGTCAAGTGATTTAAAATATAGAGTATCTCTCACTCGCTTTCCTAAAATCGGGCCATTTCGTTTTCAAAAACTGATTAAATTTTTTAATTCTGCAGAAAATATCTGGAAAGCGCCTTTTAATGATTTAAAACGCTCAAATCTTGAAGAAAAAATTATTACGGATTTTATCACCCGACGCCATGAAATAAATCCTGATGCAGAAATGGAAAAACTTGACAAAAACAATATAAAAGTTTTATTGTTTGAAGACGTTGACTATCCAAAATTATTAAAAGAGATATACGCTCCACCATATCTGCTATATTATAAAGGAGATACAAAATGTTTGAATGAATTTGTTGTAGCAATTGTTGGAACCAGAAAAGCAACGTCTTATGGAAAACAAATCACGCCGATGATAGCAGGCGAGTTGGCGCGAAATGGTGTGGTGATTGCAAGTGGATTGGCATTTGGCATTGATACATTAGCGCACGAAGCAGTAGTAAACGCAAATGGAAAAACAATTGGTGTGCTGGGTTCTGGGTTGGATAAAGAAAGTTTTTATCCAAAACAAAATTTGCGTCTTGTGGAAAACATTATTGCAAAGAGTGGTATAATAATTTCTGAACATCCAATTGGTGTTGCCCCCTTACCTCATCATTTCCCGCATAGAAACAGAATCATATCTGGGTTATCGCTCGGGGTATTGATAGTAGAAGCAGCGGCAAATTCTGGCTCATTGATAACAGCAAAATCTGCTCTAGAACAAAATCGTGAAATATTCACCGTCCCTGGAAGTATTTTTTCACCAGTATCGGCTGGACCGAATAATCTGATAAAAATGGGCGCCAAACCAGTTACGAGCGCTTTCGATATTTTGGAAAGTTTAAATCTTAAAAAAGCTGAAGATTTTGTTGCAAATCAAAAAATAATGCCAGATACTAAGGAAGAAAAAATAATTCTTGAATATCTAAACAAAGAACCAATTCATATTGATGAATTAAAACGCGCCACCAAACTTGATGTATCAAAACTTTCATCAACTCTGACAATGATGGAGATGAAAGGAAAAGTAAAAAACATAGGCGGTCTAAACTATGTGTTGGGACGATAATATGAATTTATTAATTGTAGAGAGTCCTACAAAAGCAAAAACAATTTCAAGATTTTTAGATAAGAGCTATACGATAAAATCATCGTATGGTCATGTTAGAGATTTGCCAAGAAGACAGATGGGTGTTGATATTGAGAAAAATTTTGAACCAAAATATGTAATCCCTGATAAAAACAAAGCAGTTGTTGCTGAACTTATTAAACTTTCTAAAAAAGCAGACACTGTTTACTATGCAACTGATGAAGATCGCGAAGGAGAAGCAATTGCATGGCACTTGTCCAAAGCTTTAAAAGCAAAAAAAGAAAAGAGAATAACTTTTCATGAAATTACAGAAAGCGCAATAAAAGATGCTTTGGAACATTCTCGCGATATAGATATAAATCTTGTAAACGCCCAGCAAGCGCGTCGAGTTTTGGATCGTCTTGTTGGATATGAACTTTCACCATTCTTGTGGAGAAAAATAACAAAAGGTCTTTCCGCCGGACGCGTGCAATCAGTTGCATTGCGACTTATTGTAGAACGTGAACGGGAAATACAGGATTTTAAATCAGAAGAATATTGGACAATAGAAGGCGAGTTTACCAAAACAAAAACTTCAAATCCAATTTCCGCCAAACTTTACAAAATAGATGATGATGTTCTTGAAAAATTTTCAATCACAAAAGACAAAGATGCAAAAAAGATTACTAATGATTTAGAGAAATCAAAATTTAAAATTGATTCTATTGAAAAAAAAGAAAGCAAACGCACTCCTCCACCCCCTTTCATCACATCCACTCTCCAACAGGAGGCAAATAAAAAATTGGGGTTTTCATCAAAACAAACAATGCTTATTGCGCAACAACTGTATGAAGGTATAGAATTGGGAAAAGAAGGACAGGTTGGTCTTATTACCTATATGCGTACCGACTCGGTTAATCTTTCTGGACAATTTTTAAACGATGCTGTTAAAACAATAACCAAAGAATTTGGCGAAAAATATTCGCAGGTTAGAAAATTTAAAACAAAATCAAAAGGAGCGCAAGAAGCGCATGAAGCAGTCCGTCCTGCAGAAGCTCGTCGCGCGCCTGAAAGTTTAAAAAATATCTTAAACAATCAACAACTCAAATTATATGAATTGATTTGGAAGCGCGCCATGGCATCTCAAATGAGTGACGCAAAAATATCAAACACAACTATAAATATCGTTAATAATCAAAAAAACGCGACGACTCTTTATACATTGCGGGCAAATGGAATGATTATAAATTTTGCGGGATTTTTAAAAATTTATCCGGATTTACAAAAAGAATCTGTTTTGCCAAGAGTTAATGAAAAAGATAAACTTGACTTAGAAAAAATTGAACCGCTTCAGCACTTTACCGAACCTCCAGCAAGATTTTCTGATGCATCGCTTGTTAAAATTTTAGAAGAACACGGCATTGGCCGACCATCTACATACGCGCCGACAATTTCTACTTTGATTGATAGAAAATATGTGGAACGTTTACAAAACCGCCGACTCGGACCGACAGAAATTGCTTTTGTTGTTAATGATTTGTTGGTCAAACATTTTCCAAGAATTGTTGATTTTGAATTTACAGCAAAAATGGAAGAAGATTTAGACGAAATTGCATCCAAGGGTAAGGACTGGGCTAAAATTATTAAAAATTTTTATGAACCATTTAAGAAAAATCTTATGAAAAAAGACAAAGAAATAGACAAAAAGGAAATTACGGAGGAAAAAACAGAAAGGGTTTGCGATAAATGCAACTCGCCAATGGTTATTAAAATGGGACGTTATGGTAAATTTTATGCGTGCACTGCATTTCCAAAATGCAAAAACGCGCAACCGATTAAAAAAGAAATGACAGAAGAGGATGTTGCGGAAAATAAAGAATTAACTGCAAAAGAAAAATGCGAAAACTGTGGCGGGGAAATGGAAGTAAAAGAAGGAAGGTTTGGAAAATATCTGGCCTGCAAAAAATATCCAGAATGTAAATATACAAAATCAATTGTAAAATCTTTAGAAATTAAGTGTCCAGAATGTGGAAAAGGTGAAATTGTTGAAAGACGTTCAAAACGTGGAAGAAAATTTTATGGATGCGACAAATTTCCAAAATGTAAATACGCGCTTTGGTACAGACCAGTAAAACGCGAAGATTCTGATGAAATCGCCAAGTGTGACAAATGCAACAGCGCGCTAGTATATAAAGGAAAGGACAATATAAAGTGTAGTAACAAAGATTGCGAAGAAGCATAAACACAATAAAAAACCATCTCGTGTCATACGAGGTGGTTTTTGGTTTGTCAAAATACTTTTTTTTGATATCTTAAGAATATATGAATAAAATTATCGTATCAGGAATACAACCTACTGACCTATTGCATATTGGCAATTACTTAGGGTCTTTGAAGAATTTTTTAGAACTTCAGAAAAAGAAAAATCTGGAGTGCTTTTTCTTTATCGCAGATTATCATTCTTTGACTGAGAATTTTGATGCTAAAGAAAAATCAAAACAGATTTCTGATTTAGCAAAAGAATTTCTTGCTGTAGGATTGAATCCAAAAAAATGCACTCTCTTTGCTCAATCTGATGTGCCAGAAGTTACAGAGCTTGGTTGGATTTTTAATTGTGTGACGCCGTTATCACATCTGGAAAGAATGACGCAATACAAAGATAAATCAGGACAACAAAAAAAGAATATCAATGTTGGTCTTTTAGATTATCCTGTTTTACAGTCAGAATTAAAATCTGTTCTTTCTAAAAGAATTGCAAATTCTTTTAGAAATTTTAGAAATAAAAAGAAGGGATTGAAAGACAAAAATGTAGAAGAAATCTTTGAAAATGGCGCGAAAAAAGCAAGAAGAATTGCGCAAAAAACAATGAAAGAAATACGAAAAAAAGTTGGTTTAACCACATAAAATACACTGTGGACAATTTTTTTTATTTTATCTAAATTTAGCAAGAAATTACTACAATTTGACAGCTTTTTGTTCATATTGTATAATAATTACTTGACATATATTTCCCTATCTGCTATTATAATAATAATCTCTGGTTGAACCTGAATTTTCTAGGGGAAATCCCGCTAACTTAAATTAAAAAACTTACTCTATGAGTAGCAAATGCGCTCAGGGGGTTTGTACAACTTAGTGGGTATCAATATCTTATACTAAAATAAACTCATCTAAAATACCCTTCCTTATATAAAAAGGAAGGAAATTTTTGTTGCACGAAAATTCAAAATTTATGATTTTTAAGCGTCAGTTATCAGAAAAATCCAAAGAACGGAAGTTTTTTGGCAAAAAACCCGATGCAGTTGCTCTCCCAGACCTACTTACTGTTCAAAAAGATTCATATAATTGGTTTTTCAAAAAAGGAATCAAGGAACTTTTTGAAGAAGTTTCGCCAATAAAAGATTTTATTGGTCGGGACTTAGAATTGTATCTTTTGGACTATTATTTGGATGAACCTCGTTTTGACGAACTAACTTCAAAAGAAAAAAATACTACTTATGAGTCACCCCTGCGCGTAAAAGCGCGGCTTGTTAATAAACGTACAGACGCAGTAGAAGAACAAGAAATTTATTTAGGTGACTTTCCAATAATGACTGATCGCGCTACTTTTATTATTAATGGCGTAGAACGCGTTGTTGTATCCCAGCTGATTCGTTCAGCCGGAACTTTTTTTACTTCAGAAAATGTTCGCGGAAGAAAATTTTTTGGAGCAAAAGTTATCCCAAATCGTGGCGCATGGCTAGAAATGGAAACAGATAGTAGCGGATGTATTTGGGTAAAAATAGACAGAAAAAGAAAAGTTGCCGCTACTTCCCTACTACGCGCTTTTGGATATAGTAGCAATGAAGAAATCCTAAAATTATTTAAGGACATAGATACACATCCGACATTGAAATACATTGAAAAAACTATTGCTAAAGATGTAGCGCAAAATGAAGATGAGGGGCTAATTGAAATTTATAAAAGAATAAGGCCTGGTGACCTTGCAACCGTAGACAATGCGCGAACATTAATACATTCAATGTTCTTTAACTTTGAACGTTATGACTTAGGAAAAGTTGGACGATACAAATTTCATCAACGTTTTGGTTTAAAATATGACAGAAAAGAAATTGAATCGCCAGAAAAACGAATTCTCAAAAAAGAAGATTTGGTTGTAATAATCAGCGAAATCATCCGATTAAACAATGTCCAAGCAGAACCAGATGATGTTGATCATTTAGGAAATCGTCGTTTACGAGCTATTGGTGAGTTGCTTCAAAACCGCCTCCGTGTTGGTCTTGCCAGAATGGAACGTATAGTTAAGGACAAAATGAGCACAATGGATATGGCAACGCTCACGCCAAGAAAATTAGTCAATGCAAAACCAATAATTGGAGTAATTAAGGAATTTTTCATGTCTTCACAGCTCTCACAATTTATGGACCAAACCAATCCTTTAGCTGAACTTGAACACAAACGTCGTCTTTCTGCCATGGGACCAGGCGGACTATCTAGAGAACGCGCTGGTTTTGATGTTCGTGATGTTCACCCTACTCATTATGGAAGAATTTGTCCTATTCATTCTCCTGAAGGTCCAAACATTGGTCTTGTTGGACATTTATCAAGTTTTGCGCGCATAAACGAATATGGTTTTATTGAAACTCCATACAGAAAAGTTGTCCAAGAACGTGACAAGCCAAAAGTAACAAATGAAATAATCTATTTAAACGCGTTTTCAGAAAAAAAATCTATTATAACACCTGCTACTACACCAATAGATCAGGCGGGAAACTTTTTAGAAAAAACAGCAAGTGTCCGTCGTTTTGGTGAACCATCTATGGAAAATGTCAACAAGATTGATTATATGGACGTTTCTTCAAAACAAATCGTCAGTATCTCTACGTCTTTGATTCCTTTTTTGGAACATGACGATGGAAACCGCGCGCTTATGGGGACAAACATGCAACGTCAGGCAGTTCCTTGTATCAAACCAGATGCTCCAATAATCGGAACGGGGATAGAAAAATCTATTGCTATAAATTCAGGACAAGCTATTGTAGCCGAAGGGGACGGAAAAGTATTAAGTATTGATGGGGGGGAAATTGAAGTTTCAACAAAAAATAAAAAGGTAAAAACTTATAAATTAAACAAATTTGTTCGCTCTAATCATTCTACGTGCATAAACCAAAAAGCTATTGCAGAAAAAGGGAGTGTAATTAAAAAAGGAGACATTTTAGCTGACGGCAGCTCAATTGAAAGAGGCGAACTGGCATTAGGACAAAATATTCTTTGCACCTTTCTTTCATGGGACGGATATAATTATGAAGACGCCATAATTCTTTCTGAAAGATTGGTACACGATGATCGTTATACCTCAATACACATTGAAAACTTTAAAGTTGAAGTCAGAGATACGAAATTAGGTCCTGAAATTATAACGGCAGATATTCCAAACATTAGTGAAGAAAAATTAAAAAATCTTGACGCAGAAGGAGTTATTCGAATTGGCGCTGAAGTTTCTTCAGGGGACATCTTAGTAGGAAAAATTACTCCAAAAGGAGAAACAGAACTTTCACCTGAAGAAAAATTACTCCGCGCGATTTTTGGTGAAAAAGCGCGTGATGTTCGCGACAGTTCACTTTATCTTGAACACGGCGAACATGGAAAAGTTGTTGATATAAAAGTATTTTCCAGAGAAAACGGAGATAAACTACCTCCAAGAGTTATTAAAACAATACAAGTTTCTGTGGCAGATCTTCGAAAAATCCAAACAGGCGACAAATTAGCTGGACGCCATGGAAATAAAGGAGTCATTTCAAAAATTGTTCCATTGGAAGACATGCCTTTCTTAGAAGATGGAACTCCAATAGACGCAATTCTATCCCCTCTTGGTGTTGTCTCAAGAATGAACCTTGGTCAAATTTTGGAAACACACTTTGGTCTTGCGGCAAATGCTTTAGGATACAAAGTAGCAACACCAGTTTTAGACGGAATTTCTGAAAAAACAATTTGTAATGAACTGGAAAAAGCCGGTTTTCCAAAAGATGGCCTAATTAAATTATACGACGGACGCACAGGCGAAGCATTTGATAATAAATCAACAGTGGGTTATAACTACATTCTCAAACTTAACCATATGGTTGAAGATAAAATCCACCAACGTTCAATTGGTCCTTACTCTTTAATTACTCAACAACCACTTGGTGGAAGAGCGCAGTTTGGTGGACAAAGATTTGGAGAAATGGAAGTTTGGGCTCTTGAAGCATACGGCGCGGCCCATTCTCTACAGGAAATTCTGACAATTAAATCTGATGATGTTCAAGGTCGCTCTAAGGCGTATGAATCTATTATAAAAGGAGAACCAATCAAAAGATTAAATATCCCAGAATCATTTAATGTTTTAGTAAAAGAACTTAAAGGATTGTGTTTAGATGTTGAGCTACTCAAAGATGGAAAAGTAATGAAACCAAAAGAAGAAGAAAAAATCTCACACTTAGCCAAAAGAAAAAAATAATATGTTTGAACCAAAACAACCAATTTTAGAATTTAACGCGATTCGGTTAAGCCTTGCTTCACCAGAGTCAATTTTAGATTGGTCTTATGGCGAAATTACACGTCCAGAAACAATAAATTATAGAACACAAAAACCAGAAAAAGAAGGTCTTTTTGATGAAAGAATTTTCGGTCCGACCAAGGATTGGGAATGTTATTGCGGAAGATACAAAAGAATCCGATACAAAGGTATTGTTTGTGACAAATGTGGAGTTGAGGTAACCCATTCTCTGGTTAGACGTCAAAGAATGGGGCATATTACTCTTGAAAGTCCCACATCACACATCTGGTTTTTAAGAAGCGTCCCCTCAAAGCTCGGTCTTGTTTTGGATCTTTCTATACAAAACATAGAAAGAATAATCTATTTCATTAATTATATTGTTACAGAAGTAGATGAAGAAGCAAGAAAAGAAATTCTTGAAAAAATAAAAAATGAATTCAAAAGTAAACAACGCGCTATTTGGGCAGAATTTACTCGCTCGGTTGATAAAACAAAAAAACAAGAAAAAAGTTCTGCTACTGCAGAAAAAATTCTTAAGCAGGAAATGAAAAAACTTAATGAGATTAGAGACAATAAACTTCAAGAACTTGAAGAGGATTATAAAACAACAGAAAAAGAAGTTAAAGAACTTAAACTTATGTCTATTATTTCTGAAGATGATTATCACAGACTCTCATTACGTTATGGACACATCTTCAGCGCAGAAATAGGCGCCGAAGCAATTAGAAAACTTCTTCTAAAAATCGACATTAGCGTCCAAATCTCTTCTTTGGAAAAAAGTTTACAGACGCTAAGCGCTACTGATGCAAAAAGAAATAAACTAATAAGACGGCTTAAACTTTTTAAAAGCTTGAAGAAAAGAGGGATAAAGCCAGAATGGATGATTTTGACACAAATTCCTGTAATCCCCCCTGACCTTAGACCAATGGTTGCTTTAGATGGAGGACGTTTTGCTACTTCGGATTTGAATGATCTTTACAGACGTGTAATCAATAGAAACAATCGACTTAAAAGATTAAAAGGCCTTAATGCTCCAGAGGTTATTTCTAGAAACGAAAAACGCATGCTTCAGGAGGCGGTTGATTCTTTAATCGACAATAGCGCCAGACGATCAAAAACTGTTGTTGCCCAAGCTGGCAAAAAACGTCAATTAAAATCATTGGCAGATATTTTAAAAGGTAAACAAGGACGTTTCAGACAGAATCTGCTTGGAAAACGTATTGATTATTCAGGTAGAAGCGTAATTGTTGTCGGCCCAAATCTAAAACTAAACCAATGTGGAATTCCAAAACGAATGGCTCTTGAGTTATTCCGCCCTTTTGTTATAAGTAAAATTATTAAAGCCGGCTATGTCCATAATATTCGTAGCGCTAACAGATTTATTGATAGTGAGAAACCAGAAATTTGGGATATTTTAGAAGATATTACAAAAGAATCTTTTGTCCTTTTAAACCGCGCGCCAACTCTTCACAGATTGGGTATTCAAGCATTCCAACCAGTTTTAATTGAAGGAAAAGCTCTTCAAATTCATCCTTTGGTCTGTGATGCATACAATGCTGACTTTGATGGCGACCAAATGGCTGTGCACGTTCCTCTCACAGAACGGGCAAAAAACGAAGCAAAAAATATAATGCTTTCAACCTTAAATCTTTTAAAACCAGCAACTGGAAATCCAATTACAAATCCAAACAAAGATATTTCTTGGGGATGTTATTACCTAACATTAATGCTTCCAGACAAAGAGAATGATAAAAAGGTAAAAGTTTTTGCAGCCCCTGACGAAGCATTATATGCCCAACAAGTTAAAAAGATTGGTTTACAACAAAAAATTAAAGTAAGATTTGAAAATGGTATTAAAGAAACAACTGTCGGTCGCATAATCTTTAACCGCTCTCTGCCAAAAGAACTGCCGTTTTATAACGAATTAATGAACACCAAAAAAATTGGTGAAGCTATACAGCTCTGTCTTGAGCTTTGCGGTCGTGAAAAAACAGTAGAAATTTTAGATGTTATCAAAGAACTCGGATTCAAAATTATAACTCAATCAGGAAACTCATGGAGTACAACTGATTTGCCAACACTTCCAGAAAAAGAAAAATTAATAGAAGAAGGAGAAAAAAAAGTTGCTGAAATAGAAAAACAATACGAAGAAGGATTACTCACAAAAAACGAAAGAAGAAATAAAATTATCAACACTTGGACAGAAATCAAAGAACAAATAACAGAATTAGTGCAAAAAAATCTAGATCACAGCGGTTCTGTATATTCAATGATTGATTCGGGGGCAAGGGGTTCAGTCGGTCAGCTTACACAGATGGCTGGAATGAAAGGTTTGGTTTCAAATCCAAGTGGAAACATTATTGAACTTCCTATTAAAAAAGGATTTAAAGAAGGTCTTGATGTTTTAGAATACTTTATTGCTACTCATGGTACTAGAAAAGGCACAGCTGATACTGCTCTTCGTACAGCAAATGCAGGATATCTTACAAGAAGATTGGTTGATGTAGCGCAAGATGTTGTTATATATAAAGAAGATTGCGGAGAAAATGAAGGAAGAATTCTAAAAATGAACGATGCTAATGATATTGGTGAATCATTAGTAAAACGCTCTTTGGGAAGATTTGTTGTAGATGCAATTAAAGATGAAAAAGGTGAAGTGATTTTGAAAAAAGGCGGATTGATAGATGAAAAAATTGCTCGTGAAATCGAAAAAAGAAATGTTAAAGAAATAAAAGTAAGAAGCATTTTAAAATGTAAATGCAGAAAAGGTCTCTGTAAAAAATGCTACGGCTTTAATCTTGCTTATAATAAACCAGTGGAACTCGGAGTTGCAGTCGGAATTATCGCTGCTCAATCCATTGGTGAACCAGGCACACAGCTTACTATGAGAACATTCCACACTGGTGGTGTTGCTGGTCTTGATATTACTCAGGGTTTGCCTCGCGTGGAAGAATTATTTGAAGCGCGTATGCCAAAAACAGCAGCGATTATGACTGATATAAGTGGGACTGTAACTGTTGCAGAAAAAGTAGAACGAATAACAACAACCGGCAATAAACGTATTGTTTCTTCGCCTACAGCCGGGCAAAAAATTGTAAAAATTAAATGCAAAGGGATATTAGAAGATGATTATGACACAAAAGGCATTAAAAAAATGAATGTAAAAGATGGTGACAAGGTTGGCAAGGGTGGAGTTCTCTTTGTGACAAAAGACGGCTCAGAAACTCTTGTAAAACACAAAGGAACTGTAAAAATAGAAGGTAAAAAATTAAAAGTTTTCTGGGAGGGTGATACAGTAAAAGAATTTGAAATTCCCTCTGGATATGTACTTTGGGTAAAAGATGGTGACGTCGTTGAAGCAGGCGACCAATTAACAGAAGGTGACTTGAATCTACAGGAACTTTATAAACTCAAAGGTAAGGAAGCTGTACAAGAATACATCTTAAAGAGCATTTTAATGATTTATTTTTCACAAGGACAAAAACTTAATAACAAACATATTGAAATAATTGTTAGGCAAATGTTCTCAAGAATTAACATTAAAGATGCCGGTGATACTGAACTTTTGCCTGGTGAGATTGTGGAACGCGCAGAGTTTGAAGATGAAAATGAAAAAGCAATTGCAAAAAAGAAAAAAGAAGCAATCGGAGAAGAAATGTTTATGGGAATCTCAAGAATTTCTTTATCAACTCGAAGTTTCTTAAGCGCGGCATCGTTTCAAGAAACAGCAAAAGTTCTCATCAATGCCGCTATAACTGGAAAAGTTGATCCACTTGAAGGATTAAAAGAAAATGTAATTATTGGTAGATTAATTCCTGCAGGAACTGGATTAAAAAAATAAACCCAACTGCAATTTAAAAAAATACCCTAAATTAAATCAGGGTGTTTTTGGTTATTCTTTTTTTTGGCTTTCCTAAGCGTCAGCAAGCCAAGTCCTCCGTGAGTTACAAAGCTTAGCGCAGGATAAACTAAATCTTGATACTGATTATTCCAACGTAGAACGACAACTACAGTAATGAAAGGTTAGTGTCACTGCGGACTCCTTTTGTTTCGAGTTTTTTCACCCTTCGGGTGATTACCCGAAGGGTGAAAAAATCTTAACGTTTAATCTTAATCTATTTTTCAAAATTTGTCAATGAGGTCAAGGATACTCCACAGGTATAAGCAATTGCTAAGGCATCTGCAGCATCGTCGGGTTTTGGAATTTCTTTAAGATTAAAAATAATTTGTACCATTTTTTGCACTTGTTGCTTGTCTGCCTTTCCATAACCGCTTACTGCCTGTTTAATTTGCAAAGGTGTATATTCATAAACAGATAAGTTGCGTTTTGTTGCCGTGAGCAATACCGCTCCCCTTGCTTGCCCCACAACCATTGCTGTTTTTACATTTTTGCAAAAAAATAATTGTTCAATTGCAACTTTTTCTGGTTTATATTCTTCAATTATTATTTTTAATTT
Source organism: Patescibacteria group bacterium (assembly GCA_034716735.1). Taxonomy (GTDB): domain Bacteria; phylum Patescibacteriota; class Patescibacteriia; order DYHP01; family DYHP01; genus JAYEKT01. The sequence continues at coordinate 5,058 of JAYEKT010000015.1, read as the reverse complement.
TTCGCTTATTTCAAAAAGACGAGATTCTAACTTCTCGCCTTTTTTAGTTAAAATACATCCATAATCAATCATTTCAAATTTACTACCGTCTTTGTTAACAACAGCATAACCAGTTGTAGCAAGACCTGGGTCTATTCCTAAAATTATCATATTTCTACATTTGTATAAATATCTGATACGTCGTCTAAATCGTCTAAAGCATCAAAAAATTTCTCCAATTTCCCTTGTGTTGCTTCGTTAACCTTTTTAAATTCTTTTGGCACGTATTCAATATCTGTATCAGAAATATCAAATTCTCTTTTGTCTAATTCCACTTTTACTTTTTGTAAATCTTCAACTTTTGTATAAACCACTATCTCATCATCTTCTGCTTTAATATCTTCTGCCCCAGCTTCTATTAATTCTAATTCCACGTCTTCTAATTTTTTACCTGAAATTCTAATTGTTCCACGTTTTTCAAACATCCACATAACAGCATTGCTTCCTGCTAAAGAACCATTATGTTTATTGAAAATCTGCTTTACTTCTGCCACTGTTCTGTTTCTATTGTCTGTTAATGCTTTAACAAGCACGGCAATATTTTCTACACCAAATCCTTCATATATTACTTCTTCAATTGGACCACCACCACCTTCGCCAGTTCCGCGCTTGATAGCGCGTTCTATATTTTCCTTTGGAACATTTAGAGCTCTTGCTCTGTCTATTGTAAGACGTAATTTAAAATTCGTGGCTGGGTCACCCCCGCCACCTTCGCGCGCAGCAATTGATATTTCGTTTCCAAGCTTAGTAAAAACCTTACCTCGCTTTGCATCAGCCACACCCTTTTGTCTTTTAACTTTTGCCCATTTAGAATGTCCTGACATACGATTTTATCTTAGCAAAGTTAGCTTTAAAAATCAACAAAAATACCCCGAACAAATGTCGGGGTAAAATTCTAAAAACCTAATTTTTTACACATAATCCAGCGCCGCAAACTTATTTTACTCATTTCACGCAAGTAATTCATTAAAAATTTCGCCTACTCTCCCTCAATCTCCTTTAGTTTCCATCCCTCAAATTTTCTATTTCTTTTAACACTAAACCTTGTCTCTGGATGAAAATTATTTAAATGAAATTTTAAATTAGAAACTTCTATATCGTGATTATGTTCTTCACCATCTGCGTGTTGGTGAAGTCCACCGACATCTCCAACTTCAATAGAAACCTTTGCCACAGTTACAAGTTGGTGTTGGTCTGCTAAATGTTTTACCATGTCTGAAATTTGTTTTGCAAGAATAAGGTCGTGCATATAATTTTAAAAATACAAGAATAAAAAATATAAAAATAAAATTATTTCTTTTGGTTTTTTAAAAAATTTATATAACCATTAATGGCATATTCTACATCTCGACCTTCCTGATACAAACTATTAAATTCTTGTTGTTTTATGTAACCCTCATCTAATGCTGTATATAATTGATCTAAAACCTCGTTAGTTGATCCCCGGGATATTCTACAAAATTGAATATTTTCCTGATATGAATATCTGCCGTAACCTTCCGCAATATTCGAAGTAATTGATATGACTGCTCTTCTAATTTGTGAAGTTAGAACGTAAAGTTCATCCTTAGGAAATTTTCTAGTAATTTTATATATCTTCTTTCTAAATTCGCGACCTAATTGCCATGCTTTAATGTCTTCAAAAGTTCGATAATTATTATACATATCATTCTTCTCCTCCAGTTAATCGTTATTTTTATGTTCTCGTGTTTTTATATTTTTATTAATGCGTAGCGCAAGCAATACAGGGGTCGTATGCGCGGATTAATTTTTTAATTTCCCATTCACGATTTTTATCTGAAAGATTTTTGATGGTTGGTAAATACATTTTCAAATCCTCTTCAAGATTTGCTAAAAACTGCGCTGTTGGTGTAATAATGTTACAATCACGAATTATTCCATTTTTATCAAGCTTATAATAATCTAATAACGTTCCACGGGGCGCTTCTACTGCTCCATAACCCTCTCCTGCTTTTAAGCGCGGTTTTTTCCAATTTGCTTTTGGCGGTTTTTTACCAAGTTCTTTCAAAATCTTCTGACTTTCCAAAACACAATGCAAAAGTTCAACTGCCTGCGCGTAGATATTGTGAAAACTATTGTAATCAGGCAAATCCACACCTAATTTTTTCCATGCCTTTTTTGCTTCAGGATGAAGTTTGTCAAAATTATTATTAATTCTTGCCAAAGAACCACAAAAATAAGCTTTTGATTTTATATTAGTTCTCTTTACTTTTTCTCCACGAATATCAAGTTCTTCTATAATTTTACTCATATAATCTTTAACAGAATAAGATTTTTTATCTAAACACATCTTTCCTTCATAAATTGCATATTCTTTTTTATCCGTAAGAGATGAGTAGTGAGTTTTTCTTTCAAATTTTGGATATTTTAATTTAGCAAAAACTTTTATAAGTTCTCTGGTCGCGCGCAAAACATCTTCAGACATTTTGATTAAATCTTCATAGGATTTTTTGTTTGGCAAGGTTTTAAATCCGCCAACGCACGAAGAAATTACATGAACTGTTCGTCCGCCAAATTCTTTTACAATCTGTACACCAAAATCTCTTACTAAAAGAGATTGTCCTGCTTGCTTTGGAGTTTTTTGAATTACTTCTAAAGTATTTGAAATTTTTAAAAAATCCGGAAAAGATAAAAAGTAAAGATGCAAACCATGGCTATGAATAATCTGCGCATGCTCTAATAATTTTCTAATCTTTCTTGTATTTTCATCAACTTTTATATCTAAAGCATCTTCTATTGCCTTAACTGACGAAAGATTATGAACAACTGGGCATATTCCACAAATACGCGAAGTAATTATTGGCGCTTCCAAATAACGCCTCCCCACAAGCATTCCTTCAATTAATCGCGCGCCCTCTTCTGTGATAATTTTTGCTGTTGCAATATCCCCCCTTAAAAGCGCGCCTTCAAAACTAAAATGCCCTTCTGTTTTTGCTAAATGACAAATTTTAATTTTTTTCATAAACTTTTTTAATTTCTTTTTTTATTCCAAAAAATTCTACTGGATGTTCTATTTCTATTTTTTTGTAATTCTTATTTAAAAATGTCATAAAATTTTTAACTGATTCTTTTTGTCCTTCAGTTTGATTTAAAAGCCCGCGACAACCCCAACAAGCTTGCTTAGATTTTAAACAAACTGCCTCACATCCTCCGCTTGTGATAGGACCAAAGCAAACTTCACCTTTTTGGAGCAAGCACTCATATCCGCGAGTTTGACACTCAAAGCAAACTGGGCGTTCTGGATGGCGAAGCATTTTTCCAGCCAAAAGATTATTTACAACACGCACAAAATCATTTGCATTAATCGGACAACCAGGAATAGCAAAATCAACTTTTACTATTTCATCAATTCTTTTTATTTCTGGGTTATCTATGCTTTTTGGATGTTTATATACACATTTCGCGATTTTATTTTTATCACCCCAATTTTTAATTTGATGAATTCCGCCCATATCAGCGCAGTTTCCCAATGTAATCAAAACTTTTGAACGTTCGCGCACAAATTTTAATTTTGCAAGATTTTCTTTTGTAATTACACTTCCTTCTAAAAATGCAATGTCATACCTTTCATCTTTTGCATGTTTTTCCTCTTCAATTAATCTAAAATTTTTAACTTCTAAATGTTTCGCCAATTCTAAAAACTTAGCTCCCAAATCTAAGATTGCGAATTCACATCCTTCATCGCAAGTTAAACTAATTATTGCAACTCTTGGTTTCATAAAGCTCCTGGTATTTCTTTTAATTCTTTATAAGTAAACACTGTGCCATCCTTGCAAACATATTTTTCGCCAATTGCGCAGTGCTGACACGTTCCAACCCCACAATGCATTCTTCTCTCAAGCGATATAAATATATTTTCTGGTGGCGTTTTTAATTTTTTCACAATCTTCTGCATACAAAATTTATACATCACAGGCGGTCCGCACATAATAATTTTTGGATTTTCTGTGAGTTTTACTGCATCAAAAAGATGAGTTATTATCCCCTTTCCACAACTCATCTTTGCATTTCGTGTATCTTCTAAAATTAAATGTAAATTATATTTCTTTTTCCATTCTTTAAATTCATCTCTGAAAAGCATACAATCCCAATCTTTAGCGCCATAAAAAATATGAACAGATTTTTTTGATTGAAAATCAACATCCAACATTTCTTGAATCAATCCACGAATTACTATAATTCCAGTTCCTCCACCAAGCATTAAAAGATTTCTATTTTCAAAAGATTTTAATGATGGAAAACCATTTCCATACGGTCCGCGAAAAGTAAAATTATCTCCAACCCTAAATTCAAACATTTTTTGCGTAAGCATTCCTGCGCAACGCACAACTATTTCAATCTGTTTTTTATTTTTTGTCGGCGAACAAATATCAAATGGCGCTTCACCAAAGCCAGGAATTCCAACCAAACAAAACTGCCCAACGTTAAAATCAACCTTTTTGTCTAATTTCAAAACAAACAAACGAATGTCATCTGTTTCGTTTTTTATTTTTTTAATTTTCGCCCAAAAAGGTTTATATTCGTTCATACTATTATGTCATTCTACGGAGCCACTGACTTTTTTTAATCTCTTTATGTTGGCTTTTATATCAATCTCGACAGGACACACATCTGCGCATCTACCACATTTTACACAACCAAGCATCCCATATTCTTTTGGTATGCGCAAAAATTTATGCATATACCAAAATTTAATTCTGTCTGCAACCTTATCTTTAAAAACATACCCACCAGCAATTTTTGTAAAATCCTGATAAAAACAACTCCCCCAAATTCTATTACGGCAAGATTTTGTTGGTGAAATTTCATCGTCAAAATCAAAACAAAAACACGTCGGACATACTATTGAACATTTACCACAAGCAATACAAATTTCACCAAGCTCTTTCCAAATTTTATGATTATCAAGTTTCTTGAAAAGTTCATTCATTGCTTTTGCTTCTTTTTTATCTTTTGGGCTGGAATTTCCTAATTGCTTGATTTTTTTATGTTTGATTT
>JAYEKT010000014.1:0-4984 GCA_034716735.1 Patescibacteria group bacterium | reverse complement strand
TAAATTTTGATCTTTATAAATTTTAAAAAAATAATTATATGAAAAAAATTTTATTAAGTTTATCAGTAATCGCTTTTGTGGCGGCTATTGGAGTTTATTCAACAGTAGCTTACTTTAGTGACACTGATGTAAGTGGAACAAACACCTTTACAGCTGGAACACTTGAAATAAGTGTTAGCGATGATCATAATGAATGGACAAGTGGTTTTGTGCTTGATGACATGAAACCTTGCTTCACTGATTATATTAACTTTAAGATTACCAATGACGGTAATAATCCAGTTGATATTATTAAAAAGTTGGTTCTTGTAGAGGAAGGTACTAATTTTGATAAAGAACATGGAATTAACGAACCCGAATGTGAAGCTTATGGCGGAACATGGAATAAAAATGCTTCATCTGTATATGAATGTGAAGGAACATATACTCCAATTAATGACATTGAGAATATCATCAACTACGATTTATTTATAGCAGTTTATGATTCTTGCGATCCCGTTAATCCTATTTTCTGGCAGACAATTTATGTTGATGAAGATAACATGACTATTGGAGATATTTATGGTAACAATGGATCAGTTTACTTGGGAATGATTCCAGTTGGTCACTATATGCTTGTTACTCAAAGTTATCATATGAGAGACACTGGCGTATCACAGAACGAATATCAAAGCGACAGATTAGGATTTACCATTACTATTGAGGGAAAACAAGTTACTGGATCAATAGTATTAGAGGATAAAGATTATGCTGATGATACTTGGAAAATTGATACTGCGAGTGATGAAAAAGGAACTTTGACTTATAAAGTTAAAAATCCAACATTTGATTTCACTTTTACAGGAAAAGCTCCTTTAGCTACTACTAAATATTTCTTAGTTGCTGGACCTAATGCTGCTGATCCTACCGTAGAATTAGGAAGCGGAACAACTGATGCAAATGGTGATGTTACTATTACAGACGATGTAGAACTTGCTATCAGTCTTGAAGACGCTAAGGTTTGGTTAGTTCCGGAAGGAAACTGGAATGGTAGCGCTGTAACTTGGGGCGGATGGCCAAATATGGATTTCCTTTGGGAAACTGGTTTGATTTGGTATGTTGATACAGATTTATAAGACATAGAATTTTATAGGATTTAGTTTAAATCCTGTTCACCCTGTTCTGAGAAATCAGGACAGGGGAATAGAGGACTTAACGGAAAATTTTTAATTTTTAATTTTTAAAGAAATCTTAATTTTTAATTTTTAAAGTTTAAAAATTAGAGCATTTACCCTGTTAGATAATTTATCTACACGGGGTGAGAAATTATTTTAAAATATGAAATTTAGTAATAAAGAAAATAATTTAGCTTTTATAGACGGGCAAAATTTATATTTAGGAACAACAAAATCAAAAGATAAATGGGCGGTTGATTTAGAAAAGTTTAGAATTTATTTAAGAAAAAAATATAAAGTTGGGAAGGCCTATTATTTTTTAGGTTGTGTCAACAATGACTATCAAGATTTATACGATGAAATTCAGGAAGCTGGTTTTATTTTGAAATTCAGGGAACATAATACCGTTATGCTTGGGAAGAAAAAGGGGAATGTTGGTTCTGAATTTTATGATTGGCTGGAAAATAAGAATATAAAAAATAAAATAATTAGAGAAAAAAGAAAAGGGCTCCTTAGGTAGTTAGCCGTTCGGATCCCTTCTCGTATTGATATTTGAATTTTAGCATATTTAAAAATCGTGTCAAGTAGTAAAGTTGAAAGTTTATATTTAAAATATAAAAATAATTTATTATGGACAGCCAAGCGCGAAATGTTAATAGTATTGACCAGTTATTTTTGGAATTTCAGCAAAAAATTAAGCAAGCAATAGAAACGGAAAGCGCTAAAAAATATGAAAAGATAATATAATAAAAAAATCAAATGAAAATTGTAAAAATTATAAATAAAATATTTGTTGGAATTGTTTTCGCGATTGTTTTGTTTGTTGTGATTTCTGTTATTCCAATTCCGGGAAATTACAAAATTTTAATTGTTGAGTCAGGATCAATGGAACCAGCCATTAAAACAGGAAGCGTTGTTATTGTAAAACCTCAAAAAGATTATCAGCCGAAAGATGTAATTACTTTTAAAGGCGCTGGAAAAGACGGAACAATTACGCACAGAATTGTTGATATAGAAGTAATCACTGGAAAAACACAATATATTACTAAAGGCGACGCTAACAACGCGGAAGATTCCAGCAAAACGCCGAAAACAGAAGTTATTGGAAAAGTTTTAACAAGCGCGCCTTATGTCGGCTATTTGCTTGCGGAAGCGAAAAAACCGATCGGATTTACTATTCTTGTTATTCTGCCCTGCCTGATAATTATTTTCGGAGAAATAAGGAAAATAATAATAGAATTACGAAGAAAGGGGCAACAGGTTCCCCCTTTGTAAAATGTGGAAATGGGGATTTTAAAATAATCTAAAAATTCTCCAACCTCCTTTTACAAAGGAGGATTATATAAAGCCAAAGAGGAATTATATAAAAGAATTAAGAATTATGAAAATGAAAAATAGGTTTAAAAAAATTATCGGTATTTTGTTGATTGTCGGTCTTAATTGGTCCGCGATTTCTTTGATTGCCGGAACAGACGCTTATTTTAATGATGTTGAAAAGTCGGAAAATAACACTCTGACAGCAGGTATTTTAGATTTTTATTTAGAAGGCGAGGGATTCCACGCTTACGGGCTGCAACAAACTCAAAACGAAATAATTGAAATGATAAATAATGAAAATAATTTAGAATTTAAATATTCTGTTTTCACGGATATAACAGACGGAGATATTGATTTTTGCGATAATTTAAATTTATCTGTTTATTTAAATAATGGGATGGCTCCAATTTATAATAATTTTTTAAAAGATTTTAATTTGTTTAATATTCTCGCGCCATATTCAGGCGATTCAGACAAGTGGGATTTTAAAATAACAAGTGGTAATTCAAGCGGAATTTGCGAATTTGATTTTGTTTTTCAAGCGCAACAGGAAAATTTAAATTACGGAAAAGGATTTTTTGACGAGGAAAAGATTAGCAATGTTGTGTCAACTCTTGCCGATTGTGGCGTAGCAAATTATATAGTAATTAATGAGGTTCAAATCGCTGGCGCGACAGCCACTGATGAATTTGTGGAATTATATAATCCAACGAACGCTAAAATAGATATTAGCGGTTGGAAATTACAGTACAAGTCAGATACTGGAGATACATGGAGTAGCAAGGTAGGAGATGGATTGCCTTCAAACAGTAAAATAGAGCCATACAGTTTTTTCCTTTTGGCAAGTAAATCTTATGATGGAGACATATCTCCTAATTATATACACAACGCTAATTGGGGATTGGGAAATACAGCAGGGCATATTCGTATTATTGATAACAATGACAATCAAATTGATAAAGTTGGCTATGGTTCCACTGCTAATTCTCCTGAAACAAGTCCTGCTCCAAATCCAAGCGCGAATCAAAGCATTGAACGCGGGCTAGCTGGCTACGACAGCGATGATAATTCAAAAGATTTTATAATTAAAGAAAACCCAACGCAAACAAATTCAAATAAAGATGGAATGTCTGAAATTGTAATAAATGAATTTTTAGCAACAGGCGAAAATTTTGACGATTTTGTTGAAATTTATAATAATTCAGACAATGATATTTCAGTAGGCGGATGGACAATTAAAATAGAAAGTGATGGTTTTACGCATATAAGTTATCTATCAGAAGGGGAAATCAGATCAAAAGATTGGTTCCTTATTAGATACGCGGACAAAGATATTTTACAGAAGGACGGCGTAATCACTATTTATAATGATAGTGATATAGAAATAAACAAAATTTCTTATTATAACGCGACAATGTCAGATAGCTCATTTGCGCGAATTCCAGATGGCTCGCCAAATTGGGTTGATCCTATTCCAACCCCTGGAAGAGAAAATGTAACTCCTGAAAATTTAGCTTTAGCAGGGTTAGCTGAAGAAGAAGAAATTGAAGAGACAATTGAAGAAGCCCCTGTTGTTGAAAAAACAACAACTAAAGAAGAAGTTGAAATTCCTGCTGTTGAAGAAATAGCCGAAGAAACAACTGAGGAAACTGATGACGAGATTCCTGTTGTTAAAGAAGAAACTGATAAAGAAACTCCTGTTGTTGAGGAAGAAGAAACAGAAAAAACAGTTGAAGAAGCAGTTGAAGAAAAAGCAGAAGAAATAGAAACAACCGAAGAAATAATTGAAGAAGTTTCTGCTGTTGAAGAAGAGGCAGGAGAGGAAGCATCCGAAGAAACAACAGAGGAAACAGCTGAAATTCCTGCTGAAGGAATTGAAGAGACAGTAACAGAAGAAACAGGGGAAAAAGCTGTTGAAATTCCTGTTCTTGAAGCCGTTGAAGAAATAGTTGAAGAAATTCCTGTTGTTGGCGAAGAAATAACCGAAAAAACAGCAAAAGAAGCCGTTGATGTTGAAGAAGAAATGGCTGAAGAAATTGTTGAAGAAGCCACTGTTGTTGAAGCGGTTGAAGAAATAGTTGAAGAAATCCCTGTTGGCGAAGAAACAGCGGAAGAAACAACAGAAGAGATTCCTGTTGTTGAAGAAGAAATAGTAATAAAAAATGATACAAATTTAATAATTGAAATAATTGAAGGGACTGGCTCTCCTGACGAGCCTGATAATGAATAAATTATATGTTATTAAGAAAAAAAATATATCAAATTAGTTTAGCGACAATTTTTGTTATTGGAAGTTTATTTGCCGCAAAGATAGCTTTGGCGCAAATTCCTTCAGACCCGAACGCGAATAATTTGATTGTCAATTTTACTCCTGATCCATTATTTGAGGCGGATAATTTTTTGCCAGGAGATATTAAAATTGGAGAAGCAGAAGTGATTAATAATACCGGAGGAAGCAAAAGAATTGCCACTGAAGCGATTAACTATCCTAAAAATATTGCCGGACTTATTCC
>JAYEKT010000013.1:2000-5094 GCA_034716735.1 Patescibacteria group bacterium | reverse complement strand
TCTTATTGCAAACAAGTAAAACCGTTTATTGACAGAATGGAGAAGAAATACAAAGATAAGATAAATTTTCAGAGATATGAATTAGGTAAAAATCAGGAAAATATAGATTTATTTATTCAATTTTTAGATGCTTATGGTGTCCCTCTTGGTCAAGGAGCGGTTCCAGTTGTGTTTATTGGTTCAGTTGCCATAATGGAAAGAGTGAACATTGAAATGTATTTAGAGAGCGTAATTGCGAGTTGTGTTTTGGAAACATGTCGACTTGAAAATAATTTAGATGATACGGTTGGAGGACTAATTTCGATTAAATCATCAAGTCGTGGAAAATTAAGTATTCCATTGATAGTCGGAGCAGCGATTGTAGATTCAATAAATCCTTGCGCAATTGCGGTGCTTTTATTTTTAGTTGCGTTTCTTTTAACAATCAGGGCAACCAAAAGACGAATGATTTTAGTTGGCGGAGTATATATTCTTACAGTAATGTCTGTATATATTGCCGCTGGGTTTGGGATTTTACAATTTGTTAGTCATTTTGATTTGGGTCGAACATTAAATTATATTGCCGCAGGAATTTTAATTTTTGCGGGATTATTGAGCGTGAAAGATTTTTGGTGGCCAAACAAAGGTATCTCTTTAAAAATTCCAGATATAATTAAACCAAAAATAGAAAAATATCTAACAAATGCAACAATTCCTTCGGTTATTGTTGCTGGTATACTTGTCGCGATTTTTGAATTACCATGTACTGGTGAAGTTTATCTTGGGATTTTGAGTTTGATGTCGCAGGAATCGCAATCGTTGACATCGGTTTTTTATCTTGTGCTTTATAATTTTATTTTTGTTTTACCTTTGCTTATAATCCTTATTCTTGCAGCTTCAGGACTTAATATAGAACGCATTGAACAAGTTAGATTTGAACGAAGAAGGTGGTTGAAATTATTGCTTGGATTAGGAATGTTAATTTTAGCAACTTGGTTACTATTATGAAGAAATGTATAAAATGCCAGAAAAAGGTTGAAAAACCAATAAAAAAATACGGAGCAGTATTTTGTTCCGAATTTTGCGTTAAGGAATATGAAAAAATGTTAGAAGAAGCGAAGAAGAAAGTGAGCTTGGATAAGTGTTGTTGATTTGTCATTCTCAACCAAAAAAGCCCCGACTGAACGTCGGGGCTTTTTAAAATCTTCTTGGTTTAATCAGATATGTAATAACTTGTAACAGGGTGCATCTGGCTGGAAGGAATCACGTTTTCTCTGGAATCCCAACAAAGTTTAATATACGCGCCACCGATTCTTTCGTAATATTCAAGACGGATGTCGTGGTATCCTTCTGGTAAATAAATTCTACCCTTGTCCCAAATAGTCATATGATCTTTCCAGTTGTTGATGATTAAGTTGCCATTTACATAAAGACGAACTCCGTCATCTGACCATGTGTGAAATTCATATTCTCTTGATTCATCAATTCTGATTTTACCAACCCATTTAACTGAAAAATTATCAGATGCAAGCGGGCCGATTGGAGAACCATCACCCCATGCAAAGTTTACAACAGGATCAATTCTAACAGCTTGTTGGGTGTTGAAGTTTGTCCCAGAATAATAATAACCCATTAAACCATAGGTGCTTGTGTCAAACGGCGGTTCAATAGGCGCTGGCGGTTCTACGTAAGGCGGTTGAGTAGAAGGCGGTTGAGTAGAAGGTGGTTCAGTATAAGGATAGGTTGAACCGTAAACAAAGAAAGTATCATAACTATCTGTTAATGTTTGCGCGGCATCAATTAAAATTGGATGAATTTCTGAGATTTCTTTATCACCGCTTGGAGTGCTCATGCTGGCCTGTGATATTTCTAAAATAAATCTTTGCTGATAACGATGAGATTCAGCTTGCGCTAAATTTTTAAATTGCCAAAGATAGTTATTTCTTAAAATATAGGTAGGATATTCACCTGCGTAACGAAAAACCGTTCCCTCTGGATAAGTTCCATAAGACAATGGTTCACGGATTAAATAATCAGGGAAAAAGGCAACGTTAATATCCAATATTCTTTCTGCCCAATCAGGACCATACAAAAAACTTGCTGCAGATTCGGTTTGAATATGGCGAAGCACGCCATATGGCTCTACCGCATAAACTTTTGGATCACTTTGGATTTTTATCATGTGTGTTCCAGGACGGACAACAATATTATGCCCGAGTTGGATTTCCGCAAGTTCTTGCGGGGTTACGATTTTGATTCCATCAAAATTGCTATACCAAGAGAAATATGTTGGTTCATTTGGAAAAGCATGACGTTTGCCATCATAACCAAAATAATAGACAGTGCTTCTGTCGCGGGTTTTAATCAAGTCGCCAGCAGAATAAGCCGAACTTTGAGCATATACAAAGTCAGCGCCTCCGAGAAAGAGTGCTGAAACAACTAAAAGTGTAATTAAAACTACTTTTTTCATACTTGATTAAGTGTAGCACATTTTACGCAAAAAGTCAAGGGATTTGTGCTAAAATCTTGCTTAAATCAGGTCTTTTCTCAGGATTTTCAGATATATTTTTGTAGATTATTTCGTGTTTGGGCGAAACAATGAAAATCGCAGGCAAAATGTCTTTTTTGTCATCAGGTATATCTAACTCATAAATCTTAAAAGATTTAAGCTCAGGGTCGGGGAGTATGGGGAATTTTGCGCCTAAATGAGTGGAAAGTAAGCTGGCGTAAAGGGGTTCATCACCGCTTATAGCAATGATTTTTGCCTTGGTTTTATCTAAATTTTTATTAAATTCATCTAATTGCGCGCGACAGATATTACACCAATATCCACGGTAAAATATCAAAATTAAGTGATTTTTTTCCTGAAATTTAAAAAAATCCACTGGTTTATCATTCCAGTCGTTTAGTATTAGATTTTTAGCTGTTTTTGGCATATTTAATTTAATCTTATATGATTTAAGATAGATTTTCAAGAGGTGTCCTTGTCATCCCGAACGCAGTGAGGGATCTCGCGGGAGCCGTAGGCGATCCGCGCGGGTCGTCGTTTCACTCCTCCCGCGAGATTCTTCGTCGCTTCGCTTCTCTGAATGACAATTTTAAAAAAAGACCCGAG
>JAYEKT010000013.1:0-1900 GCA_034716735.1 Patescibacteria group bacterium | reverse complement strand
CCCGAGTGGGGTCTTTTGTGGTTTATTTGCCTTCTTTTAATTCTCCTTCAGTATAAAATATCGTACTAACCGTAATTCTATCCCATTCTCCAAGTTCTCTTAGTGTATGGTAGCGACACTTTTCACACCAACAAAGCGTTGTCTCACCACTCATATTTAATCTTTTATCAGCAAAAATTTTTTCCAATACCAATCCGTTTTTGTCTGCAAGTTTTTTCCCGCATCCAGCGCATTTTTTTGTGTAGTCGCTCATTTTTTCCCTCCCTGTGGTTTTATATTTTTTTATATTTTAAGGTGCGTTTTGGTTTTATATTGACACGAAATAATATAAAAGTCAAGCTACTTGAACAAAAACTTGTTTTAGGGTAAAATATAAAGAAAAAGAGACAGCTATAAACAAAGCGAAGGGGTCGTCCCGCCACAAGGGCGGGATAGACGCCGAGGTCTAGTGCGTCCCGATAAAATGGAAGGATGGCCGAGTGGACGAAGGCGCTTCGTTGGAAACGAAGTGTGCCAGCAATGGTACCGTGGGTTCGAATCCCACTCCTTCCGTTTTATCGGGATAAACTTAAACAACATCGCGGGTTCGCCCTGAACCACACAGGATTCAGGGCACCATGCACCCTACGTGGTGCAAGGCGAATCCCGCCCCTTCCGCGTGGGATATAATTCAATTTATCCTCTCCGTTTAGGTTATAAACTATTAACCAATAAATTTATTTTATATGAGCAAAAAAAGATCAAGCCAAGAAAAATTTGTAATTGACGCTTCTAAGGAAGAGGAAGTTACTCCTGAAAACATGGAGGTCAAAAAAGAACTGGAGCGCGCAAAAATTAGGTTACATGATTCTTTTGATACCCTGCTAAATTCAAGAATGGGTGGGAGTTATGCAAAAATTAATGAGGAAGGGTATTCAGGTGATGGCGCTTCTATTTATGTGCTTACTTTCTTAAAGAACAAAAAGGGAGAAGAAACTCCAGAGCTTGTACAAATCGGCTGGGGAGAGTTTAGCAAAGAAACTTTTGAGAGCGACAGATACCCTGCTTTCAGAGATATTCCTTTTGATGTTTACTGTGTTTCTCAAAGTGATAGCTATTTTGCAGACGAACAGCTAAGAGAAGAAATGGCGAAAAATCCGGTAAAATATCTTTCAGAACACAGTATTTTTGTCGCTAGCAACGGAAGAGTAAAATTATCAGAACAGATAGACAGTCATAATCGTCGCCTCGATAAAGACATAAATGCCGTGCCTTATGATGAGATGCTTCGTATTGTTAGGAATCAAATTATTAAAGAGCGAAGCACACCTGAAGAGTTTGCTCATTTTTTGCGAGAATTGCCTGACGACCCAGAAGAACTTGGACGATATATGAGTGATTTAGAACATAGAGTTGATTGGATGAGCGACCGAGAGCTGAAAACGGTTGATAAAAAAACAAGAGCTGATGTGAAAAAGAAACGTCTCATGCATTGTCTTTGGGGTATGGGCGTGGAAAGAGTAGGTATTGCCGTTGGCGACAAAAAGGCAATGGAAAGCGTTTTGGCGCTTAAGAAACATTTTGATTTTGAAACGAATTCGTTTCTGGACTGATTAAAAATATGGAACAAAAAATTCAACAAATTAAAGAAAAAGTCAAAAAAGAACTTTCTTGTTCTGCGCATAATGTGGATCACATTGAGAGAGTTTATAATCTTTGTTTACTTCTTGCGAAAGATGAAGACGTTGATTTAGATGTTTTAAAAGCCGCTGCTTTGTTGCATGACATAGCAAGGGTTAAGGAAGATGAAGATTCTTCTGGAAACACAGACCATGCAGTATTAGGTTCAGAAATGGCTGTTCCTATTTTACAAGAATTAGATTTTCCAGAAGAAAAAATCAAACATATTCAAGATTGTATT
>JAYEKT010000012.1:0-19394 GCA_034716735.1 Patescibacteria group bacterium | reverse complement strand
CATCTGGCGCAAAAGATGTAATGCAGAATTGTTATTTCCCTGGCTCGGGTGGAATATGTGAGGCATCACCAGATATACCATACTGCTGTAATGGTCGTCCATCAGCAGATAGGTGTGAATATTTACCGTAAAAATGTTTTTTTATAGAAAAAATATTAAAAAGAGCAAAATTAAAAAGTGAAATAAATAAAATTTTTGATATTAATATATCCAAGCTTGACTATGTATCGTTAATAGCCCTTATTAGATGATTAATAAAAGAAAAATAAAAATTTTATTACCGATATTTGCAATATTTGGCATCTTTTTGATTGTTGGAAATGTTTTCGCGCAAGTAGATCCTGGCTTTGTTTTTGGTGAAGAATTGGGGCTTGGGACAGAAGATATTCGTGTTACAATTGCGCGTATTATCCGAATCGCGCTTGGGGCTTTGGGAATCATTGCAGTAGTTGCAATTATAGCTGGAGGCGTGGTTTATATGACAGCCGGCGGTGATGCAAAGAGAATTGATATTGCTAAGAAAATCATGATAAATTCAGTTATTGGTCTCGCGATAATTTTATCTGCTTTTGGAATCACACAATTTGTTTTAAATAGTTTAGTTGACGCAACAACTCGAGCTCCGAGTGGAGTTGAGGGACCTCCGGGTCCTGGTCCGGGTTTTGGGCCAACTGCTTTCACGCTTCGCGGAATTACACCATCAGGCGCCATCCCAATTAGAAATGTTACAGTTCGGGCTACTTTTAATTCTGGGGTTGATGGCGCTACTGTTCCAGATAATTTTACAGTTACAAGAGTTTCTGATGGAATCGTGGCAGAAGGAACTATTGTAGTTGCCAGAAATACCATAGAATTTACCCCCGTTGCAAATTGTCCTGCGCCAAATGAAGATAGAAAATGTTTTGATTCAGATACAGAATATCGTGTAAATCTAACAGGTGATATTAGAAATCTTGCTGGTCAAAGTTTGGTTTGCGGTGGTTTTGCGCCAGTATGCGAAGGGCTTTTCACAACTGGTTCGCTTGTTGATGTTTCTGGGCCAACAGTATCTGTGACTGTGCCAGATGTAGATGAATCAATTTCAGCAGATTCTTTGGTGTCGCTTGAAGCAGTGGCAGTAGATGACGCAGGAATCGCGCAAATAGAATTTTATATTGATGGCTTGTTTGTTGATGTTGACGCGCCGTCTGACAGGACACTATTAACATATACTGGAAGCGCTGTTTGGGATACAACAGGTGTTCTTTTGGGAAGACACAGTGTTTCTGCTATAGCTTATGATATTGATACAAATGAAACAGTTTCTTCTGGTATAAGTGTTTATGTGCGCGCGGCGCATTGTTTTAACGGTGTGATTGATGCTGACGAAGGCGGTGTTGATTGTGGGGGAGCTGATTGTGGTTCGTGCGAAGGCGGAACATGTAGTGTTGATGCTGATTGCGCGTCTGGAGTATGTAGAGAAGGTGCTTGTGTTTCTGTTCCGCGAATAGATGCCGTATATCCAGGAGATGGGCGAGAAGGAAATTATATTTCAATTATTGGTGAATTTTTTGGTGATAGTATGGGAGAAGTTTCGTTTTTAGGAGGAGCAGGTGTTGAAGATGATATTGTTGCCCCGTTTGCTAGTTGTTCTACTGCTTGGCAAAGTAATCAAGTAATTGTTGAAGTTCCTGTTGGAGCAGTTGATGGTCCAATAGAACTTAGAGCTTCCAGCGGTGAATTTGATACTACTAATAATGAAAGAGGCGCGTTTATTGATGATTTTGATGTAAATGATATTGCGCGACCTGGTATTTGCGAAATTAGTCCGCAAAGCGGTGTATCTGGCGATGCGATTTCTATTTCTGGCGCGCAATTTGGAATGTCAGAAGAAGGAAATAGCGCATTATTATCCGGCAGAGACATTTTCCCAACTTCTTGGGGAAACGAATTAATTTCCGGTACTGTTCCTAGTGTTTCTACGGGACGCCATCCTGTTTATGTTTTAGTTGGAGGCGAACCAAGCAATCCTGTTTATTTTAATGCTGTTTCCAGAGATGCAGGCACAGTTCCGTCCATAACATATGTTGATCCAACAAGCGGTCCGCGTGAAGAATATCTTACAATTTATGGAAGTAATTTTGGCCGTAGTATGGGTAGAATTATCTTCAGAAATTTTGTATCGGGTGATGAAGCAAATGCTTTAACAAACTTTCCAGCTGCTTGTGGCGATGATTTTTGGCATGACAATTCTGTAACCGTTAAGGTGCCACTTAGGTATCTTGATGATATAACTGATATAACAGAAGGGGTTCATTTAGTGCGCGTTGTACGCGCTGATGGTGTGGAAAGCGCACCAATAGAATTTCTTGTAGAAGAGGGTATTGCTGGTCCAGGGATTTGTAGAATTAATCCTGATAATGGACCCGCCCTAACTTCTGTGACTGTTTCTGGAGAAAGATTTGGAAGAGATACTGGAGATTTGAGATTTTGGGAAAATCAATTTACCGCAATAAATTCTTGGGATGACCAACAAATTTTAGCAGTAGTTCCTTCATTAGCAATAACTGGTTCGGTAAGCGCTATTGTGGATGCGCAAGAAAGCAATGGTGTGAATTTTTCTGTTTCAAATTGTTTAGTTTCTGGTTGCGCTTTAGGAGAAGAATGTTGCGATAGCGGTGTTTGTATTTCAGAAGGTGATGAGTGTGTTGGTGGGCCAAGAGCAGGCGGTTTTGCGTGGAGATTTTCAACAGGTATCATCCCATTTGTCCCGCGAGTGGTTGAAGAATGTCGTGAAGGCGCTTCGCCGTCACCATCTCCTTGGGATGCAAGAAGAGGAGGAAACGAAGTTTGTGTTAATGCGGCGATAAATGTGAGATTCACAACTGAAATGGATTTAGCCACATTAGTATCGGGTAATATCAACGCATATCAATGTGTTGCAGAAGGTGATAGTCCGTGTTTAGAAATAGCTCCGATTTCCGGTCGTATTGATGCTTATGCAGATGGCTTTACTTTTGTACCATTAATAGAATTTGCGCCATCTTCAAGATATTATATAACCCTCACAACTGGATTAAGAGGTTTTGGAGAATATGGTGATTATATGGAAGAAGATGCAGATAAGTGCGGTTTGGGAAATGCTTATTGTTTTAGTTTTGGAACTCGCGCTGATGATGACCCGTGTGAAGTTGGAAATGTGACTGTCAATCCATCAAGCGCAACTATTTCTGTTCAAAGTGAAACTAAAGATTATATGTCTTCGGCAATAAGTCGTGGAGATATTTGTGTTGCATTAAATTCAGATGCTTATGGTTGGAGTTGGAATGTTTCAGATACACTTAGGGCGAGCGTTACAAATGACGATTTAGTTGGAGGCGGCGCTGATGGTACAGATCCTGATGGAAACATTGACGCCTCACAAGTCGCCACAGCTCTTTCAGAAACATTACCAGGAACGCCAGTTAAGGTTTATGCTGATATTGCATCTGAACACGTTTCTGATTATGGAGAATTAACTATTAATTTCACAGACCCAGAAATTATTTCGCGCTGGCCGGATTGCGCATCTGCATGCGTCAATTCAGAAATAGGGGTTGAATTTAATACTGCAATAGATTCAGCAACGGTTTTAATGCCTGGTAATTTTATTGTTTATGAATGTTCAAATGAGTCATGTAGGCGTTTTGTCGGAGGGGTTAGCGGCACAGTTGATTATAATTCTGAAGAAAAAATCGCTACCTTTAATCATTCTGGCTTAGATGAAAGCACTTATTATCGTGTAGTGATTAAGGGTGGAACTAGTGGAATAAAAAGCGATTCTGGGGTAGTTTTAATTAATACTAATTATGGAGAAAGCAATGTTGATTATTCATGGATTTTTAGAACAAGGGATTCAGATATGCCTTGCGCAATTTCCAGTGTTGATTTAAGACCTGATTATGCAGTTCTTGATTTTGTTGGCGAGACACAAACATACACTGCCGTGGCCTTAGGCGCGCCAGACGAATGTAGTGAAAGAGGTCAACGTTTGCAATCAATGAGTTATAATTGGGCGTGGGTTTCTACTGATACAGATGTTGCGGATTTTGTAAGAGTCCGCGGAGATTTATTAGATGTTTTGCCAAGAGTAGGTTCTGAAGGATGCGCCAACATGTGTCTTCATACTGGAACGTCAAGCGGGGTTTCTGTTTGCGGAAATCGTATTGTAGAATCTGGTGAGGACTGTGATGATGGAAATACTCGTGATGAAGATGGATGCAGTTCAATTTGTTTAAACGAAGGTTCAATTTTCGGCGGTTCCACTTGTGGTAACGCGCGCGTTGAAGTTGGTGAAGATTGTGATGATGGAAACATTAGTGATTTTGATGGATGTAGCGCGTTTTGCTTAAATGAAGGTTCTATTTTTGGCAATTCTCAATGTGGAAGTGGTGATATTGGCGATGGTGAGGATTGTGATGATGGCAACACTCGCGGTGGTGACGGATGTAGCAGAGAATGTTTGAACGAGGGTTCGTTTACAGGTCCGTTAGCAATTTGTGGCAACAGTGTTTTGGAAAACGGCGAGGACTGTGATGATGGAAATCTTGATGTTGGAGATGGTTGCAATAGAATTTGTTTAAATGAAGGGACTAATCGTTGTGAAAATCCCAGCGAAGATTTTAATTGTTGCGGTAATGCGCGCATTGAATCTGGCGAGGATTGTGATGATGGAAACAACACATCTGGCGATGGATGCGATTCAAGATGCTTAAAAGAAGGTTCAAATCTCGCCTATGGTTCTATTTGTGGCAATGCAGTTGTCGCAGATGATTTAGAAATTGGCGAAGAATGCGAGTTTGCAGGCGCAAATGACACAAACACAGACCCAATTCAATATGCTGAAGCAACACTTGAAGGTGAAACAATAATCAGCGCGACAGCCAATTCTATTTCTGACGAAGGGACACTTCGAGTCGCTTGTGTTTGTGAAAGAGATTTAATGTGCGTGTTTCCTCCTCCTGCCCCATCAAATTTAGGATGTGGTTCTGATGGTTGTTGTTCTGCGCGTCCTGAAGTTGCATCCTCATTGCCAACAGGCGTTGGTATCTGCCGTAATGCTTTAATTTCAGTTGAATTTAATATGTTAATGGATTCAGGAACTTTTAATGAAAATTTTGAGGTTGTTGCAAGACCATTGCGTTTGCCATGGTTTACAGGAGATCCCATGTTTATTCCAATAGATCCTTGCCCTGTGGGCGAGCTTAGCGATGATGAATTATGGTGCAAAATTCCAGGAGCTATTAAAACAACTAACGAAGAAGGAAGAACAATTTTACGTTTTTCACCAGCAGAGGCATTTGTCGGTAATTCAAATTATTCAGTTAGGATTAAGGGTGATAGAAATCTCTTAGACGATGTTTCAGAAGGTGTTTTAAATACAAAAGGTATTGGTTTAACAGAAGGATTGATTGATGGTTATTATATGTGGTCTTTTAGTACTGGTCCACATATTTGTACTATTGATGAAATTGAATTAACTCCAAATCCATTAGTTTTTCTTTCGGTTGGCGATAAATCAAACGTTGCGCATGCTTATTCAAGAATAGAATCTGGTCGTCAGGAAATCACGCGAATCCCAGATGTTTATAATTGGGAATGGTCATGGGGAATTAACAATGAACGTTTGGCAAGTATCACAAATACTGATTCAGATACGCAAACAGTGTCAGTGCCTCCTGCTATTCGTAAGGGTGAGACAATAGCTACCTCAATAGCTTTGATAACCACTGATACAGTTTCCCAAATATCAACTTCGGGCAGAGAAATAAAAGGCGAGAGTGAGATAATTATATTAGTTTGTAATAATCCATGGCCAGCTCGAAATTCAGATGGCTCATGGGCGCCTTATGAGATTTTAGGTGATGGAAATAATTTTAGATTTTATTATTGTCGCGACGTAGGTGACATAGAGACAACCGAAGATGACTTACCCGCAATAAATGTTAATCCAGTTTTGTCTCCACCGCTTGCAAACATACTTAGTGAATTTTTAATTCCAGTAACTTGTCCGACTGATTCTGTAACTTGCAAACGAGGGGATGCAATGGGTATTCGCGTGATGATGAATAATGATCATTATTCGCCAGCGAAATGGTATAACTTAAACGGTTTTTCTGGAAGTCCAATAGAGACATTTATTGATGGTTATCCCGCGGTTCAGGATAGCAGGACCGTGTATGTAAACGCGGCAAATATGTCATATCAACATATCTATACAAATATGTATATTCTTTCATATACTCAAAATGCCGGAGCGGATACAATGGAAATTTATAATCAAATTTTAGAAAACATTAGTTTTACAAGAGCTCTTCCTGGTTTGCATGAACTAGATTCGGATGAAAAAGACGCCTTGCGCCGTGATGTAAAGAGGTTGGCCGATATTCGCGATATAGAAGAATCTTTAATAACTTACGGACGGTTGCATAAATTTTGTAATGTAAGCCAAGACATAGCTTGCGGGACAGATACTGATTGTCCTGGTAGTGAACTTTGTAGTTACATTTATCCAAAACTTGAATCTGGCAGTTTTTTACAGTATTTTACAAATTCAAAATGGCCTTCATGGCAAGTAGCTCTTGGAAGTGAATTAGGAATGAGTATGCCACAAGATCCAGTAAATCAGTTTGGCGAATGTCCTGAAGGATACAATTCAGAGACATGCTACAATGCTGACGCGCTTACTTATATGTGTCCAACAGGTTCGTATGTTTATTCTTACCAAAATTGTTTGGGAAATAATTATAATTTGTCATTTAATTTAGAATATACTGGTGGTTTTTGGGTGATTGATAAATTGTTTGAAGGGAATTATAGCTTAACTCCTTCATATTGTCGTGGAGAAGTGTTGAATAACGAAAGTGTTTGTACTATGGACAGGGGAACTCCTGGAGAATTTTCTTCCGCGCCAGCAGGTTGTGGAAATGGTATTTTGGAGATTGATTCAGGTGAGGTTTGTGATGATGGATTACTAAATGGCAGTTATAATCATTGCAGTATTACTTGTAGTGGTTGGGGCGCTTATTGTGGTGATAATATTGTTCAACGCTCGCCTTTTGGTCCGGAGGTTTGTGATTTAGGAGTACTCAATGGTAATTATGGTTCTGCTTGTTCGTGGGATTGTCGTAAACCCCTTGGACCGCATTGCGGCGACGGAGAAATTAATGGAAGCGAAGAATGCGAATTTGGAGATACTGAAATAGATTCTGTGTCGTGTATAGGCGCGCTAATAGATGGATATGCCACGCAAAAAACAAGAAATTGCGCGTCTGACTGTATGTGGCCTGATTGGAGCAGTATTAGTTGCGCGCAAGTCGGTAGTTGCGGTAATGGACTTGTCGATGGCGCGGGTGAACAATGCGATGATGGTAATTTAAGTGATAGTGATGGATGCGTGAATACTTGTCAAAACGCTCGTTGCGGTGACGGTTTTGTAAGAACTGGTTATGAGCAATGTGATTTGGGAGACGCAATAAATGGTGATATTTGCATACCAAGCCCAGGACTTATGTGTACATATTGTTCAAGCGCGTGTACACTATTGACGATTAGTGGTGATTGATTATTAAATCTGCTAAAATAGACATATAAGTAAATAAGTACTAAATCTATGTTTGAAGATAAAAAATTACCAAAAGAACCAGAGGATATTTTTGCTGGAGTTAAAGAACCTACTGAACCAACTAAACCATTAATTCGGCCTGCATCTCCGCCATCTCCCGAACCAACAGAAATACCTCCTCCTGGAACTCCTGCTAAAACAGTGGCTTCTGCTACTTCTGAAGAGCAAGTTGTTATGGAAGAACCCAAGAAGTCATGGGCGCGTCTTTTGATTCTTATTGTGGTATCGGTTGTAGTTGTTGGAGTAGGTACTTGGCTCGTGATTCAGTATTATCCTTTTAGTAAACCTGACTCCGAATTAGAAAAAAAAGAGATAGCAGATGACGAACTTAAAGTGATTACCACAACACCACAAGCGCCTGAAATTAAACCACCAGTTGATTCAGACGGTGATGGTTTGACTGATGAGGAAGAATTACTATTAGGAACTGACGCGCTTTTAGCAGATAGTGACGCAGATGGTTTGCCAGACCGCGATGAGGTCAAGGTTTATAAAACCGATCCGCTTGATTCTGACACAGACAAAGACGGGTTTTTTGATGGTGAAGAAGTCCAAAACGGATATGATCCAAAAGGAAGCGGTAGATTATATGAAGTTCCATTGCCAGGGCAAGAGTAAAATTTAAAATATGAAAATGTAGGGGCGCTCCTTGTGAGCGCCCTTTTAAAAATTCTGCGTTTTTGCTAATTCCGCGTTTTTGCGTTTGCATACTTGACAAAAAGGTAAAAATGTGCTATGATAAAGGGAAATTCATGGTGGATTTTAAAAAAACGGGCGCAAAGCCCACAAACCGTCTTCGACAACATCGGAGACAAAGGAGAAGGTCATGAGGAGAGCAACGGTTCTTGCGATGATTATCGTTCTCGTTTGCTTGTCTGGATGTGTTGCTACTGGCGACGTGTACTGTCTGGATTGCGAGGAGAGCGAGACCTGTGACTGTCTTGACTGTGACTGTGTCGTGGTCGAGGAGACGGAACCTGAGCTTCTTGATGTTCTGGATGATGGGTCAGACGGCATTGGTGAACCCGAGATGGAACTCGAGCCACTGTGTTGTCTTTATGTGGTAGTCAGAGAAGATGTGTCATACACCGTATTTGCTTGGAGCACAGAGTGTCCGAGTGAAGGACAGGAGGTTAGCGCTTGGATTTGCGAGATGGAATGGGTTGAGCCAGAACCAGAGCACCAGCCCGAGGTTTATTGCCGTCCCGATCAGGATGGTGACGGATACGGTAGCCATCCCGTTCTTCTTTTTCTGGAAGAGTGCCCAGCAGGGTTTGTAGTATTCAATCAAAACAATGTAGATGAGGAGGACTGCGACGACAACGATCCTGCTGTTCATCCGGGCGCTATCGAACTTTGTGACCACCTTGACAACGACTGCGACAATGAGGTGGACGAGGATTATCGTGAGTATCTCGGTCAAGAGTGTGTGATTTTCTCGTCTGATGGTTATTGCGCCGAGTTCGGCGTGATAACCTGTAACGCGCCAGGGGATATATTTCAACTGGCATGTAGCTCATCGCAGCCAGGTACTATCTGGTCTATCCCAAGCATGGAGTCGTGCTATAATTCCTTGGACGACGACTGCGACGGTCGAGTGAACGAGTCATGTCCCTGTGTGACAGACAACAACTGTTATCCGAGCAGTTGCATCTCCAATAACGTCGACGATCATCGTTGTACCGAGGACTGCGCAACCGACGCAGATTGCCCAGTTAACTGGGAGTGTTCTGTGTCTTGGGGAGGAATATGTTGGCCCATGGAACTCTGCGACGGCGTGGATAACGACCACGACGGCCAAGTGGACGAGGGGTGCTTGAACATAGCGCCATAGTCCCGAACCAACGGCCCCGCCTGAAATCTGAGCAATCAGAAATCAGGCGGGGCTTTTTTTATCCACAAAAACTTAATTTTTTTTAAATAATCTGGTATAATATAAAATAAATAAGTGCGTAACCGCATTAAACTTTTGATATGCCTGAAGAAATAAAAAAACCAGTTCACCCCGCCGCAGGCGGGGATCAACCCGTTGCTGGCGGGAAACCTGCTACAGAACAAAAAATCCACGTAATGCCTGGAAGATTTTTGGGTGTTGAGCCCGGAGACAAGCCAATTGAGCAGACAGCAGTTACAGATGCAGTAATTAAAAAGAAATTCCCATTAGTCCCAGTAATTATAGCTGGGGTTATTTTGGTTGTAGTGAGTGGTGGCGTAATCTATTTCTTTTTAAATAGACCAGACGAACCACCTATTATAATAAAAGATTCGCCAAAAGTAGTTACCCCACCGTCAATAGGTGAAGAAGATGAGGAGCCAGAAACTGCTACATCCACACCAGAGGAACCTGAAGAAGAAGGACCAGAAATAATAGAGATTGATACTGACGGTGATGGTTTGACAGATGTAGAAGAAAGGGTTTATGGTTCAGATATAACAGATCCTGATACTGACGGCGACGGACATTTGGATGGACATGAAGTTTTCCATCTTTATAATCCAGCAGGCGGAGACCTTTCAACATTATTAGATATGGGTTTGGTTAAAAATTACACAAACAACCAACATCAATATGAAATTTATTATCCATCACCATGGTCTGCCCAGATTTTAGATCAAGTTTTGGGAACCATGATATTTTCTTCTGGAACTGGTGAATTTGTAGAAGTTTTAATTGAAGAAAATCAACAGGATTTACCTATCATTTCATGGTATTTAAGTCAAGCGCCTGGTGTTAGGGCTGGTGATCTTGAAACATTTGTTGCAAAGAGTGGTTTGGATGGGATAAAAAGTCCTGATCGACGCACGGCATATTTTACAAAAAATGGTTTAGTGTATATTATTTCCTATAATATCGGCGCTGAAAAAGAAATTTATTATAAAAGAACTTTTGAGATGATGTTGAATAGTTTTAAAGTGTTGAGGTAATATTATGATAAAATGCGAAATTAATAAAATGGCTGGGAGTATTGATGAGAAATTTGTTAAAAAAATTGTTAAAGATATTTTCAAGATTCTAAAAATTCAAAAAGCAAGCATTTCTGTTGCAATAGTTGACAAAAAGACAATTAGAAAGTTAAATAAAAAATATAGAAAGAAAGACGAGGTAACTGATGTGCTTTCGTTTGAAGAACTGAACGAAATAATTATTGAAGAGTCAGAAACCAAAGATAAAAAAAATCTTAAAAAGCTTTTGGCGCATAGTATCTTGCATTTATTAGGGCATAGGCATGGGGAAAAAATGTTTGGATTACAAAAAAAGATATGTTCAAAATTAAAAGAATTGTAAGGAGTTTTAAAAATGCATTCAGGGGCTTGATTACCGTTTTTAAAGAAGAACAAAGTTTTCGTGTTCAGGTTGTGGCGGCTATTGTTATTTTTTGTCTTGCTGCTTATTTTAGTGTTAAGATGTGGGAAGCAATTATTTTAGTTCTTGTTGTGAGTTTTGTTTTAGTACTTGAGGTATTAAATAGCATATTAGAACGATTAGTTGATGCGTTAAAACCAAGAATTCATCCTTATGTAAAAGCCATAAAAGATATGATGGCGGCGACAGTCCTTCTTGCCTCGATAACAGCGCTGGTGATAGGGTTCTTAATTTTTAGTAGTTATTTATTATGAATAAAGACATAATCGTCGGTCTTGATTTTGGTTCATCGGTAATTCGAATTGCAGTAGGTCAGGAGACCGAATCAGGAGAAAGAAATTTTATTCACATTATAGGAGCCGCAGAAGTTTCAGCAGAAGGGATACACAGAGGCATTGTAACGAGTATAGACGATGCCGTTTCTTCAATATCCAGCTGTATTGAACGAGCTGAACATATAATTGGCGCGCCCATAGAGCGCGCTATTATCGGGATTACTGGAAGTCATATAATTTCTCAGCCAAGTAGAGGTGTTATTGGCATATCTCGTCAAGATGGTGAAATAACCGAAGATGATATAGAGCGCGCAATAGAAGCAGCGCGAACTGTTCCAATTCCATCAAATCATGAAATTTTACATGTAATACCAAAAGGATTTACTATTGACGGCCAGTCAGGTATTAAGGATCCAAGAGAAATGACAGGTATTCGGCTTGAAGTGGACACAGAAATTATTCAGGGCGTAACAACACAAATTAAAAATATCACTAAATCAATTTATAGAACTAGTATAGATATAGAAGATGTTGTTTTTTCTATTTTGGCTACTTCTGAAGCCGTGGTTACTTCCCGTCAAAAAGAAATCGGTGTTTTAGTTGTAAATATCGGCGCTTCTACAACAAGTTTAATTGTTTTTGAAGAAGGGGATGTGCTTCACACCAGTGTTCTTTCTATTGGTTCTGAACATATTACTTCAGATATTGCTATTGGACTTAGGACATCTATTGATGTTGCAGAAAGAGTAAAGATAGAAGCTGGTACGGCCTTGACAAAAGATGTTGGCAAGAAAGAAGAAATAAACCTTCGGGATTTTGGTGGATTAGAAGATGAATATGTTTCTAGAAAATATGTCGCGGATATTATTGAAGCCCGCGTTGAGGAAATTTTTGATAAAATAAATAGCCAACTTAAGGGAGTTGGGAGAAGCGGACTTTTGCCTGGCGGTGTTGTGTTAACTGGTGGAGGAGCGAAAATACCTGGAATAGTTGATGTGGCAAAAAGACGCTTAAAACTTCCAGCCCTTTTGGGATATCCACTTTCCATTACTGGAATTACTGATAGAATTAATGACCTTTCTTTTACAACAGCAGTTGGTTTAGTATTATGGGGCGAAAATTTGAGAACACAAGACAAAGGATTTATTAAAGGATTATCAGACCGTTTTAACAGCGCAGACAAAGTGGTTAAAAAAGTTAAGAAATGGTTCGGCTCCATCATGCCGTAAGGTAGTGAACAAATTTAGTGTTCAGGTTATCCACATAAAATATTTGACTTTATGTGGATATTTTTTTAATCTATTAATAATAGGAGGTTAATATAATTTTATATTTTTAATTTTTTATATTTTTAAAAGTATGGCTGAAGTAAAACCATCAATTGAAGCATTTGCAAAAATTAAAGTTGTCGGAGTTGGCGGTGGCGGGGGTTCTGCTATCAATAGAATGATAGAATCTAAAATCAAAGGAGTTGATTTTATAGCAATGAACACAGACATCCAAGCTCTTCAGGGTTCGCGCGCTAACAAAAAGTTGCATCTTGGAAAAGCTATAACACGAGGACTAGGCGCTGGAATGGATCCAGAAGTTGGACGTAAGTCAGCAGAAGAAAATGAGAACGAAATTAGAGATGTGCTTAAAGATTCTAATATGGTTTTTGTTACTTGCGGATTAGGTGGTGGGACTGGCAGTGGAGCATCTCCTTTAGTTGCTGAAATTGCCCGTGATTTAAATGCCCTTACTGTTGCAGTTGTAACTAAGCCATTCTCTTTTGAGGGAGCGCAAAGAACAGACATAGCAGAACGCGCGCATGAATTATTATCTGATAGAGTAGATACTGTTTTGACTATCCCAAACGATAGAATTTTACAAATTACTGATAAAAAAGTTTCTTTAGTAGAAGCATTTAATACAGTTGATGATGTATTAAGGCAAGGAGTTCAGAGTATTTCAGAAATTATCACCATTCCCGGAACTACCCCTGGCTCAATTAATGTAGACTTTAATGATGTAAAAACAATAATGAGAGATGCTGGCTCGGCTTTGATGGGGATTGGTAAAGCATCTGGAGAAAATGCCGCAGTACAGGCGGCTAAAGACGCAATAGACAGCCCACTACTCGATGTTTCTATTGAAGGAGCAAAAGGAATTCTTTTGGTTATTAAAGGAGGTTTAGAATTAGGTATGCATGAGATTTCTGAGGCGGCAAGTATTATAACAAGTTCGGCAGATTCTAACGCAAAAGTTGTTTGGGGTTCTATCATCGATCCTGGCATGAAAGACGAAGTAGAAATAACTGTCATTGCCACGGGCTTTGAAATGAAAGAAAAAGACGGAGAAAGGTTAATGGGACAACCTTCCTATAGCCCGTCATCATTCTTAAAGTCAAGTGACGTTGGTTTAGGTAATGGGAACGGTAATGGAAATAATCATGTTCCAGAAACGCCTGTGAAAGAAGAACCCAAAGAAGTTGAAATGCCAGACATGTCTTCTTTGCAACAAGCGCCAAAACCTACAGAGGAAGAAGCGGATATACCAGCTTTTATACGAAGGAAGTTGGGGAAGTAAAATTTCAAGAAAATAAAAACTCCTTGGACGAGAATCCAAGGAGTTTTTTAATTTTGCATTCTGAATTTATTTGATTTCCTGCCATGTTCCTTTTTTCATCGCCCAACCACCACCAGGTCCAGATGAAAAATTAGTATTCATTAATCCAAAATCATATTCCAAAACAGCAGTATTGCTTAAATGAATTGCATAACCAATAATTTCAGTAACATGCACGCCATTGTGTAGATAAATGAGACCATTGGGCGCAAATAAAACCGCGCCTTCGGCATTGTTTTTTAATTCAATTACTGAATCAAAGTTTCCTCCTTCACTTGCGAGAGAAATAAGCATTATAAAACTATTTTCGTCAGCGCCAGTAATAGTACCATTATTTTGTATATAAACTATTCCATCCGCAATTATAAATCCACTTCTTTCACCATATGATTCGTCTAATCTTATGGATGCGCCACTTAATAAACTAATATTACCAGTAACATGCAGACCCCCAGTTAAAATAAGGGTTGAACTATTTTCTAAGGTAAGATTTCCAATAATCTTTTTTGGTCCCAGCTCTACTGTTTCACCTCCCGTTTGGATAAAATTTCCATTAATCTCTCCACCTTCGCTTGCTTCTGTCTTCCATTCTTCAATCTGTTCGTTTGATATTGGAAAATCTAACAACTCAGGATTAGGATATGGAGAATATTCTGTTCCTTCAACAGTAGAGCCCGAGATTGTATTATAATACGCGTCTCCTACAATATCACAATCATCTATAATATCTGCATGCGCGTCACCGCCTACTTCTACATTAGAAATTAAAGACGATGTCCCTGCTGACCATACATCGTATGAGATATTATTACCGCCAGAACCAACAATATCTCCATTAGAATAAACATTACCCATTACCCCAGCATTGTTCCCCATAGTAAGACCTCCGTCGCCAACCTGCGCGCCAAAATTAAAATGAACTTCATCTGAGTTGATTTCTAATTGAGTATGAATTGTGGTTTGCGCTTTTGGATTGGATACATCAGGATAATAGCCAGTTGATTCTATTTGTTTTGTTTTTAAATCTATGTTTGTAATAGTGGTTAAAAAAACACCATTTCCAAAATTAACATTTGTTTCCCCAGTATAATCTTGTCCATAAAGTCCTCCACAATCGTCAGCAACAGTTGCGTCTCCATTTAAACAAAACAAAGCTTTTTCTATGCCGGCTTTTGCTATTTCTTTGGTAATAATTTTTCTATCTAAGTAATGGGATATATTTGAATTTTGCGTACTCCAAGAAACAAGCGCGCTAGAACTCGCCAAGATAAGAAGCATAAAAATTGTGGTGAGGATTAATGCTTGTCCTTTAGTGTTTTTGTATACTAACATAGGTGTGTTATAATAAAATTATAACATTTTTTACTGTAATTTAAAATTTTTCATATGCGATTACAAAACACAATTGAGAAACAAAATGAAACAAAGAAGCTTTTACAAGAGAATTTGAAAGTTTCTAAGGCGATTTTAAAAATCACGGAAAAAACAAGAAGATATATTTTTTGGTCACAAGTAGCGAGCTGGTTTAAATTATTCTTGATAGTTGTTCCAATAATTTTGGCAGTACTTTATTTGCCGTCATTAATTGGAAAATGGCAAGCGCAAATTCAGGATATTTTTCCATTTGGTTCAGTTCAACAATTTCAAGGAGCCAGTGGTTTGTTAGATCAATTACAAAAATAAAAAAATAAATTGAGAATAGAAAAAAAGAGGTCGCAAGACCTCTTTTGAAATTTGTCTTTCTTTTTAAATTTTATTCTGAATATGGAATACCACGCTCATCCAAGAATCTGCGGATTTGATTTACAGGAATACCGACCATCCACCGGCCGAAACCAGTATGTCCTTGCATGATGCCGATAAGACGACCATCTTGAGCATAGATGCCAGAGCCACTCACGCCTCCAACCCCCCTGATACCCATGATAAAGCGCGGTTCTCTACTGAAGAAGGAAATAACAGTCCTTGCCCTTGAAATATGGCCAAGCTGATAACATTTACCCATACTGTATCGCGAAAGCCCGAACGGAAAGCCGTAGTTGTATACCTCGGTTCTTTCACGAACCTGTCGCCCTTCGCCCAGACGGACAACGTCATCGAAATGAGCATTCACTCTAATAACAGCCATGTCGTTCCCACCTGTAGCAAATGGAGTATAGGTGACCAATTGACCACGAAGAGTAACTTCGTTTTTGCCCTGCTTTAGAATAACTTCAATTCGGCTAGGATTAGTTCTTGTTACATGGTGATTAGTCAGGATAAGACCATCGTGAGTCAGCATCACGCCAGAAGCGCTACTTGTAAGAATCCTGGTTTTTTCATTATACCGGAAGTCCAGAGCAAGTTTGTGCCTGCCATCTGCGCTACGCGCTTTGAAAGGAAGAACTGGGTCAACAGAATGTGAACTGCCGTCAGTTTTCAACTTGATGATAAGTTTGGCTTTGGTATCAGGAACCACTCTTTGAACCCTGATAGGCACAGTAGCTTCGCGATTGCGATCCGCGCAACTCACAAGAGCCACAAAAGCAAAAGTCAAAATAAAACCAAAAGTAGTCAATCTATGCGCAACCATCTCGTCCTCCTTCTCCTTTTTTGGAGTTTTTTATTTTTTAAAGATCTTTTTTAAGATTTTCTTATTTTTAACTTAACATATGTCTTTTATTTTTGTCAATAAAAAAATAATATATTGACGAAATTAGAACATATTTGTTAAAGTAATTATGATATGAAAACAGTGGAATCGGTGACTGAAGGTCACCCAGATAAAATTTGTGATCAAGTATCTGATGCAATTTTAGATGCTTATCTAGAAAAAGACCCACATTCTCGTGTAGCAGTGGAAACTTTTGGTTCTCACGGCGTTCTTGTCATTGGTGGCGAGGTCACAAGCAAGACAGAAATAAAACCAGAAGTAATTGCCGAAGAGCTTTATAAAAAGATTGGCTATGAAGATAAATTAGAGTTATTTGTTAATATTGAGAAACAATCACCAGACATAGCTATGGGTGTTGATACGGGTGGCGCAGGAGACCAGGGAATTATGTATGGTTATGCGACAGATGAGACCTCAGAATTTCTTCCACAAGAAATAGTAATGGCGCATGGATTGACACGTTGTCTTGCTGATTTGCGAAAACATCATCCAGATTTTTTTTGGTTGGGACCTGATGGAAAATCTCAGATTACTATAGAAAAAGGGCGTGTTAAAACAGTTCTTGTTTCAACACAACACAACGAAACAATAGCATCTGAAATAATAAAAGAAATGTTAACGCGCCATCTCGTTAGACCAATTATTGGCGATATTGAAGGAATAGAAGTTTTAATTAATCCCACTGGACGATTTGTGAAAGGAGGTTTTGTTGCTGACACTGGTCTTACTGGAAGAAAGATAATGGTTGATACTTATGGCGGTCTTTTACCGCATGGTGGAGGCGCTTTTTCTGGCAAAGATCCTTCAAAAGTAGATCGCTCGGCAGCATATATGGCGCGTTTTGCCGCTAAAAATATTGTTGCGCATGAACACGCAAAAAACTGTCTTGTTTCTGTTGCATATGCAATTGGTCGCGCAGAACCACTAATGATTTCTGCTCGCAGTTCTGACGGCAGGGATTTATCGCTTTTAGTTAAACAAAAATTTGATTTCCGTCCGCAGGCAATAATTGAACGACTAAATCTTTTACGCCCAATATATCTCCAAACCGCAGCATATGGACACTTTGGAAAACCAGATTTGCCGTGGGAAAAGATAGTTGAGTTGTAGGGGTTGACATTTTTATCAATATATATTACACTATAATCAAATCAAATACCACAGACAGCAGGTGTCTTTGACTTAATTTCCTGCCGAGGTAACGTTATTTGCGCTAACGCGCAAAGTCACACTACAAATGTGGCACATACGAATGTTATTTTTATCTGTGGTAATTAACCACAGTTTTTTTATGGCTAAAACTAAAGAACAAAAAAAACAAGTTGTTGAAAAACTTACAGAAAAATTTTCCAAAATGAAATCTTTGGTTTTTTTGCGATACGAAGGATTAAAAGTTTCTGACATTGAAGAATTTAGAAAAAAATGCAAAGAAGCAGGTGTTGAATATACTGTTGTCAAAAAAACATTAATGGATTTAGCAATGAAAAATGCCAATTTAGATATTGACGCTAAAGAAATAGAAGGGAATTTTGGCATAGTTATTGGTTTAGATGATGAAATTACGCCAGCAAAAACAGTTTATGATTATATGAAAACGCACGAAGAAGCAGAAATAGCTGGCGGAGTTCTTTGGGGAAGATTAGCAGACAAGGCAGAAGTTGTACAGTTGGCTCAATTGCCATCGAAAGATGAATTATTAGCTAAGATAGTCGGTTCAATAAACGCGCCAGTTTATGGATTTGTAAATGTATTGGCAGGTAATTTAAGGGGGCTAGTTCAAGCGCTTAATTCAATTAAAGAAAATAAACAATAAATTAAATAATAATTAATTAAAAATATATGTCTGAAGAACAAAAAAACGACGAACAAAAAGAGGAACCAAAAGAAGAAAAAAGCGAAGTTGCGGTTCCTAACAAATTCAAATCTCTTGTAGAAGAGGTTGAAAAAATGTCAGTTCTTGATTTAGCCGAACTTGTAAAAGTTTTAGAAGATAAGTTTGGTGTTTCAGCAGCTGCGCCTGCTGCAGCCGCAGCTCCTGTAGCTGCAGAAGCTAAAGCAGAAGAAAAAACAGCTTTTGATGTTGAGCTTACAGAAATGGGCGGAAACAAAATTGCTGTCATTAAGGCCATTAGAACATTAACTGAAATGGGTCTTAAAGATGCAAAGGACTTGGTTGAAGCAGCGCCAAAAATGGTAAAAGAAGGTGTTGCAAAAGAAGCTGCAGACGAAGCAAAGAAAGTATTAGAAGAAGCCGGCGCAAAAGTGACATTGAAATAATCGTCATTCAGAGGAGCGCGAAGCGCGACGAAGAATCTCGCGGGAGCGAAGCGACCCGCGCTCTAATAAAGACGCCTCGTTGGGGCGTCTTTTGGTATGTTCAATGAACATACCATTTCAAAAAGCATTGCGTCAGAAATAAAATTTATTTTTCCTGCTAAGTCATTGACGCGATTCAATCAAAAGAGCTTACACAGAGCTCTTTTTTAAATAGGCAGAATCATTTTATCTATTTAAATTTTACAGGTAACAAATTTGAACGGACGTCTATATTTGTTATCACTTTATTTGTTATCACTTTTTATGTAGAGAAATTATGACGGCCGTCATAATTTCTCTACATATTTTTATTTTGGATTCCTGCCTTCGCATGCTGGATTCCTGCCAGAGTTTATCTTGAGCTTGCCGAATGGGCAGGAATGACAATCTTTTTTTATTCACTTGCTTAGCGGAGGTCAACATGCGAGGCGATGATTCCGTAAATTTGTGTATCATTCAGAACATAAATTTTATGTTCTTTTTCTTGAACTGCAAAATCTTTTAAGTTTGTAAATACTGAAGAAATATATTGCGCTA
>JAYEKT010000011.1:0-5300 GCA_034716735.1 Patescibacteria group bacterium | reverse complement strand
AATTTTATAGCCCTCTTTTTCTACAATTTTTTTTAAATCTTTGTCTATTCTTGAAGTAATAATAATAAAGCGGTATCTGTCTGATAACCGCTCTACAACTTCTTTCACAAACCTTTCAGCGCCAGAAATGTATGGTTCATAAAAACAAGAAAAAATTATAATTGTTTTCTTATTTAACATTCTCTTTGTACCAATCAAATGTCTTTTTTAACCCCTCGTCTAAATTTGTTTGGAGTTCGTAATTTAACAATTCTTTCATTTGCGCAACATCTGGATTACGGTGTTTAATTTCAATTCCTCGACCGTGCATAAATTCTGGTTTTAAATAATCTTTACCAGACATCGCGATAACTCTTTGCGCTAAATCTAAAATAGTTGTTGGTGTTCCCCTGCCGATATTTAATGTTTTACCATTTGTTCTGTCTGTCAAAAGCGCGCATATTGCCGCCTCCACATTGTCCTTAACGTAAACAAAATCGCGAGTTTGTGAACCATCATCAAATACAGTTGGATTTTTACCAACTAAAACCTGTCTAATGAATACACCTGTAACAAAACCGTAATCAGATGATTCCTGCCTTGGGCCATAAACATTGAAAAATCTTAATGAACAAGTTGGTAGGTCGTATTGTTTAAAATAATGATAAGCAATACACTCACCGTATAGTTTGGTTAAAGCATAGGGATCATGCGCTCTGATATTTATGGATGCTCCTGCTTTATCTCCTGGATTTATTGGTTCACCATAAACCTCTGAAGATGATGAAAATACTACTTTTTTAACACCAAATTCTTTTGATAGCTCAAAAATATTCCTAATCCCCTGCATATCAACAAAAAAATCTAATGGTTCTTCCGCCAATTTCTTTACACCAACCATTGCAGCATAATGAAAAACATAATCTGGCTTAAGTTCTCTAAAAAGTAATTCTATGCTCCCTCTTTCTGTATTTACATCAAATTTAAACGACTTAATCTGTTCACCAAATTTTTCTTTAAGATGTGTGAAATTTTCTGTCTTTCCAGTCAATAAACTATCAACACAAATTACCTTAGCCCCTAACTCTAAAAGACCCTCGCAAAGATGCGAGCCAATAAAACCAGCTCCACCAGTTACCAAAATTACCTTATCTTTTAACTCTTCTGTGCCCATATTTCTTGATTATTTTGTTATTTTACCTTATAATATAACAAGCTAAATAAATTTGCAACCTTATTAGATGAAAAAAATACTTTATATTGTAACACAATCAGAATTTGGTGGCGCTCAACGCTATGTTTTTGATTTGGTAAATAATTTCAAAAATGATTTTGAGATTATTGTTGCATCTGAAAATAATCCCTTATCTGGTAATTTATTATCACGATGTAGTGAAATTGGTATTGAAACTCATAGATTTAAGTTTTTAGCGCGTGAAATAAATCTTGGTAATGATTTTAAGGCCATGCTTGAAATCTCAGATTATATTAAACAAGAAAAACCAGACATTGTTCACCTAAACAGCGCAAAAGCAGGCGTATTAGGAACATTAGCGGCTCAATTTTTAGGAAAAGAGAAACCAAAAATCATTTACACTGTTCACGGCTGGGCTTTTTTAGAGCCAATATCTAAAATTAAAAGGTTAATCTATCTTTGGGCGGAAAAATTTACTGGACGATTTCGTGATGCCTTAATTGTGCTTTCTGAAAAAGAAAAATCAATAACTCTTGAAAAAAGATTATCTCATCCATCAAAAATCAGTGTAATTCCACATGGGATAGATTATAGCACTGTGTCGTTTTACATTAAAGAAAAAGCAAGAAATACTTTAAACTTAAAACCTGATAATTTTGTTGTTGGAACTGTGGCAAATCTATATCCAACCAAAGGTCTTGAATATCTAATAGAAGCGGCTAAAACATTGGATAATGTTGTCTTTGTGGTAATTGGTGAAGGACAAGAAAGAAAAAAATTAGAATCACTCATCAAATCATATAATTTAGAAAATCGATTCTTTTTAGTAGGCGCGATTCCAGAAGCGTATAAACTTTTCTGGGCTTTTGATATTTTTGTCTTGCCGTCAGTTAAAGAAGGAATGCCTTATGTTATTTTAGAAGCAATGGCTGCAGGAAGACCAATTGTTGCGACGCAAGTGGGCGCAATACCAAAAATGCTCCAAAATGGAATTTCCGGAACACTAATTCAGCCACAAAATCCTATTGCTATCAAAAACGCAATTCTTGAACTTTTACAAAATCCATCAAAAAGAAATACGCTTGGATTCCAAGCGCAAAAAAGATTAATTGAAAATTACAGTACGCGCAAAATGCTTGAAAAAACTGGGTATCTATATAACTTCTCCCAGACAACCTAGTCCTCATTTATTGTATCTTCTATCTGTGACTGCAGACTAGGATCAAATTCCAATGCTGCTTGAAAAAATTCCAGCATTCTTTTTTGATTCCCCAATTTTCTATATGCGCGAGCAAATTTAGCATGTTCAAAGGGTCCGCAATTGGAGCTTTGTATGCACTTTTCAAAAAGCCATTCAATTCCATCTGTGTCTTTTGCATTGGTGTAAGCGCTTAAGGCCAGAATAATCTCTCCGCTATTTGAAAGCGGTATACTTTTTTCATGGGCTATCTCAAATTCCTCATAAGCTTTTTCTAAATCACCTGCGTATACACAAGCGAGTCCCAACTCCCAGTGTGAATTTCTCACGCCTGGGGCTAAATCAACCGCTGATTGAAAAATTTCTACTGCTTTATCATGTTCCTTTCTGGCCATATAATAACGCCCCAACGTGAAATATGCCTGTTGTCGTTTGGGACCTAACTCCATAGCCCTATCAATAGCTTCTTTTGCTTCTTCAAAGTAGGAACTGTCCACAACCTGCGCCAAAGTTAAATACCATCTTCCAAGATAATTCCAGTGATAAAAATCCAAAGGATGATCTCTGACAGTCTTTTTTAATTCTTCAGTTGCTATCAATAAAAGAACCCTTGCTTTATCTTTGGATAAACCACTATTAATTGCCAATGTTACCAACTTTGCAAATTCTACCCGTGTTTCTTGTAAATATGGCGAATTAACTGAACTCATCTTTTTTAACGTTTCTATAGAAGTATCAAAACTTTGGTTAACAGATTTTAATGCCGTGATAGTCATTGCGTTAGCATTATATTGCGTTATACTGGTTAAATAAATAAAGAAAAAAGTGCTAAGCAATAAAATGACAACAAACGCGCTTTTGTATAGTGAATCTAATTTTTTTACAAATTCAGACACTTCGTGTTCTTTTGCATTAGGTGTCTTATAAACATCTGAAGAATATATAAAACCTAAAATAAGATAAAAAACCATCAATAACGTAAGGGTATCAAAAACAAAGAAATTTTGAATAAAATAAGCCGATAATCCAGAGAACAATAAAACACCTGAAGAAAATTTCAATTTTTTTCTTTTTACACTTTTAAATATAAGATAAAAAGCAAAAAGAAAAATAGAAAGATATGATATAAGTCCGATTATTCCGCTTTCAATCAAAGTGTCAACAATAATATTATGCGCATGATCCTGCCATGTTTCATATTCTCCAAACTCAAACATTTTAGGATTGTAGTGTTTATTAAATGCTATGTAATAAGTGTCTGGTCCCCACCCAAGAATAGGTCTTTGTTTCCACGCCTCAAATCCTACGGCCCAATTCATTATACGAGTTTGGCCCGTGCTTGCATTAAGTGAAATATCAAGCATTGAAGACAGTAAATAATTTTTCTTAACAAATGACGCTTCTCTGTTCAACCACAATCCTGCGCCAACCACTGCAATCAAAATCAAGATAGAAACAAATAAAAGACGAATTTTTTTGGATGAATAAAAAACAACGTGAAGCATTATTGTTAAAAAGATTGCCCCGCAAAAAGCCACAAGAACACCACGTGTTCCAGAAAGATACACTGAAGTTACCCCCATAAGTATTCCCAAAATCCAGAAAACTCCGACAAGACTTTTTTTCTTTTTTTCTTCCAAAAAGAAAATTGCTGCAATTACAGCATGGATAAGTCCATATCCTCCAAAATAAATATAATTTCCTAATGTGCTAAAAACTCTTCCGCCACCAGCTGTATGCAAAAACCCGTCAGAAAAATATTGATAAATTCCTAATCCGCCAACAATAATACTCGCCCAAACAGAAACACCAAAAACACTTCTCCACTCCTTTTTTGTTTTAAAAATACTTCCTGTAACAACAAACAACATCATTGCATGAAGAAGCGTCCATAATCCCATCATTCTTTCTGTATTACTCCAAAAACTTCTAACAGGATCAACAGAAAAAAGCGTGGCTAAAACAGAAATTCCTGCATAAATCAACACTGCAGAAAAAAGCAATGAACGTTTAGGACGGTAACGCGGATAAACAATTGCCAAAATCAAATAGATTGTAAAAAGTATCTCAATCATTGTTCGGAAAAACAAAGTTTTGCCAAAAATAAAAGGAAAAAAAGTACTAGAAAGATAAACAAGCGGCGTAAAAAGCGCGGCATAAATACCGTATTTTATAATTGTTTTGAGATAATATTCCCAATTTGACATATTAATCTAATGTTTTAATAAATAATTCTGTTGCTTCTTTTAAATTTGGGTCTAACTCTGCCGCCATTATAGCTGCGTCACGAGCTTTTTCTTTCTGTCCTGCCTGTAAATAGGTGGCTGCGAGTTGCGCATACGTGTCTGCTGTTCCTATCTTGTCTCTTGCCTTAAATTCTACCAAGAATTCATAGAATGAGACAAGTCGGTCCCAATTCTTTTTGTTAATGTAGATAGAGGCAAATGCGTCTATTTCTTCTGTTTTAAGCGGATTATACCCAAGTATTATTGCCTTTTTTGCTTCTTCTATTGCCTCTTCATTGTCTCCGTCTATTAATCCCAGCCCTAATCGCCAATGTGGCTCCCCAACTTCTGGATTTAATTCTACGGCCTGCCTTAAGGTATTTCGCGCTTCCTCGTCCTCGCCAGCTAAAAACTTTGCGCTGGCAAATTGGAAATAGACAACTTGGCGTTTTGGACTTAATTCTATAGCGCGTCCATATTTCTTATATGCCGAAGAATAATCTTCTGTTGAAGTATAAAGATTACCAAGAGTTAAGGGATATGAAAAATCTTTTGGATGATTAAAAGCGCTTTTTTTGATTTCGTCAATTGCCAGTAGCGCCAAATCTTTATCAGATAAAACATAAGCAACATTTGCAAATTTGATTCGCGCCCTGTCATGATATGGACTCCAGATGGACATTGCTTTTTTAAAATATTCTTC
>JAYEKT010000010.1:0-5929 GCA_034716735.1 Patescibacteria group bacterium | reverse complement strand
CAAGCCGATGATGAAAAATAAAATTGAACCGTACTGCGCAGGAGTGAGGTTAAAATAGCGTGAATCGTCTATGCGAAGGAAATCTAAAAAAAAGCGGGTGGTGGTGTAGAAAAGGATTGTGGTTGCTACTAAGAATCCGTCACGGACTTGGAAACGACATTTCCACTTGGAAACCCCGTTCCCAAGTAGGGTCAAGATGACGAGTAGCGCAACCATTGCCAAAATCTCATAAAGCGCCATGTCGTGACGCGCGCCAGTCGGAAATTGAACTGCCAAGAAAAAATCTGAAAGACGACCTGGGTGATCGTGAATCATAAAACAACCAATTCTCGCAATCATCCAAGTTATAATAAAAGGAATCGTTAGAATATCTAAATATCTTAATTTCTGTCCTTTTGGAAGAACAATAAATAAAACAACTGCGGTAGCCAAAAACCCGCCAAAAGATGACATTCCCCCTTCCCAAATCTTGATTATATCAATCGGTTGAACTAAAAACCGCCCTAAATCATAAAACAAGACATAACCCAACCGCCCGCCAATAATCCCGGCAAGTATAAGATAAAGGATGAGATTTAGATTCTTGTCATCCCTTAAAAAACCCTTGCGATACAACAAAAATAATCCAGCCAAAATTCCAAGTACAACAAAAATCCCCCAAACATAGATTGTCAAAGGACCAATCTGAAATGATTCAAATTTAAAATACGGTATCATTTTGCTTTCTTTTTTATAAGATATGCCACCCATGCAATCATAAATGCAGTGATTCCCAAACCAAATTTCCCAAAGGAGATTCCAACAAGCGCGGCTTTGCCCTCAAGAGCCAAAAGAATCACTGAACCCAAAAATACTGCTGAAGTAATCACAGCAACTATTTTTATATCATTCTGTCTATCTAATTCCTGTTTAAAGCCCTGTAATTCTTTGAGGTTGATTTTTACTCCAATTTCACCCTTTTCAATTTTATTCATTAAATTCTGCGTGCGTTTTGGCAGATTCTTAAAAAAATTCATATATTCAAAAGCGCTGATTTGCAAATCCGTAGCAAGTTTTTTTGGTTTTATGGATTCAATTAAAGCAGTATTTACAAATTTCTTGATTTCTTCATTCAAATCTAAATTTGGATTTAGTTTTAATCCAATCGTTTCTAATGTCAACATTGCCTTTGCGAATAATGCTAAGTTGCTTGGAAAATATACGTCGTATTTACCCCCCATAACAAAAATCTTATGAAATCCATGCACAATACTTTTTCTTTTGAATGAAGAATAAATTATTTTTTCAATTATATTGCGCGCTTCGCTTTCAAACGCCTTTTTATTTGCGCCGTCTCTTATTTCAACTAAATCCAAAATACACTTCAGATATCCTTCAGTATCTTTGGAGGCAAAAAAAGTTATACAACTTAAAAGCTTGTTGCGCATTTCATCATCAACATAACTCACAATCCCAAAATCATACAAGCACAAAACATTATTTTTTAATGCAAAGAAATTTCCTGGATGCGGGTCGGCATGAAAAAATCCATCAATAAACATTTGTTTCAAAAGCACTTTTAATCCAACATCTGCTAATTCTTTAGAATCAATTTCTAAACGCTTCATTTCTTTTTCATTATCAATTCGCGCGCCTTTAATAAATTCCATTGTAAGAATTCTTGGGGTTGTATAATCCCAATAAATTTCAGGAATTTTTATCTGTGGATTATCTTTTAGATTTTCTCTAAATCTGTCAGCGCGCTGGCCTTCAACAGAAAAATCCAATTCCCCCATTGTCCAGTCAGAAAACTCTCTCACTACTTTTACTAAATTTAAAGAGCGCGTTTCTTTAAAATGTTTTTCAGCAAGATGCGCGAAATAAAATAATAGATGGATATCGCGCTCCATTATTTCTTTAACTTGAGGGCGTTGAATTTTTATTGCCGCTGTCTTACCATCTTTTAATGTTGCCTTATGGACTTGAGCAAGAGATGCCGCGGCAACTGGTTCTTCACTAAATTTTTTAAATAACTGTTTGGTAGTTTTCCCAAATTCGGCTTTTATTATTTCTTTTGCTTTTGCGCTGGAAAATTCAGGAACTTTATCTTGTAATTTTTCAAATTCTTTTGCAAAATTTTCTCCAACTAAATCCGGACGCAAAGAAAGATGCTGTCCGAGTTTTACAAAAGTCGGACCAAGCCGTTCAAAAGTTTTTCTAAAACGAACCTCTATAGGAGTTTTAGCGCGTTCTTCAGCTTGTGATTTGATTTTAAAACCCCACCTCTTTCTAAGAGGTATGGAATATTTCAATTCTAATTTATCTACTACAAAACCTAACCCCTCCTCAAACAAGATGGTTACAATTTCCTTAAATCTTTTTGCGTCACCAATCTTTGATTTAAATTTACAAAACATTTAATTCTTCTAATGCGTTTTTAAAATCTTTAATTGCTCTTTTGGCCATAGAATTGCTTAAACGAAAACCCGATTCGTGAGCCATTCTGTTGCGGATTTTATGCGCTCCCCAAACCTGATTAATTTTTGGGTACTTGTGTTGTATAAATTTCAATCTCTCACCAAGGTTAATCCCTGGTATTGCCATAGATTTTAATGAATGATCTAAAAGCTTGTCTGCTTCCATTACTGCCAATTTCCAAGCAGTATCTTCTTTGCGCCCCAAAAGGTCTTCAATCTTCTCCCACTCTTGCTTAATTCTATCACGGCTCATTCCGTGAAGTTCTGGACGGCTGAAAAATGAGATTATTCTTTTAATTAAAAATCTTACAAAAAAAACAGTCGCGATGACCAAAACCGCATAGACAACATATTGTAGATAGGTTGTATCAAAACTGACTGTCATAAAAATTATTTATGGCTCCACCTCACTCTCACCAGCGCATCCCTCTCACTCCACTTTATTTCTAACTCTCCCCCCTTAAATGCGCGGTCTATTTGCCTACCAATTGAAACAGCAAGTTGATTTTCTGTGGTTAAAATTCTAACAGCGTCCCCCTTATCTTCTATTTTTATGATTTTTTCTTCTGGGTCACGTCTTGACGCGCGCTCGCCAACATTACGAACAAGATTTAATAATTCTTCCTTATCTTCCGGAAGATTTTTAAGCACCACTTCGCCTTCAAAACTTGAATTCTTTGAATGTTTACATTCCAAACACACTTCTGTTTTTACACCCTTCTGTCCTCTAAGCACGTCGGCATATTTTTTGTTAGTATGCCAATGCTTATCGTAATAAACGGCGTCACATTTTGAACAAAGAATGACTCCTTTTTTTCCTTTGATTTCTTTTTCTATATCTTTATTTGTATTCCTCATACTCAGACGCGACGTTTAAAATTGTTTCTTCGTCAAATTGCTTTCCTAATAACTGCAAACCGACTGGAAGATTATGGGCTTCGCCACATGGAACTGATATACCAGGGATTCCAGCTATATTTGCAGAAACTGTGTAAATATCTGAAAGATACATTGTAAGTGGGTCATCAAATTTTTCGCCAATATCCCACGCAACTGTCGGGGAAGTTGGTGTTACAATACAATCCACTTTTGTAAATGCTTTGTCAAAATCATTTTTGATAAGTGTTCGCACTTGCTGGGCTTTTTTGTAATACGCGTCATAATATCCAGATGATAATGCGTATGTTCCAAGCATAATTCTTCTACGCGCTTCATCTCCAAACCCTTGTCGCCGAGTTTCAAAATATACATCCATTAAATTTTTGGCTTTTGATACTGTTGTAA
This sequence comes from Patescibacteria group bacterium, assembly GCA_034716735.1. GTDB lineage: Bacteria > Patescibacteriota > Patescibacteriia > DYHP01 > DYHP01 > JAYEKT01. The sequence goes on along the minus strand of JAYEKT010000010.1, from coordinate 2,189 downwards.
ATCCGTAGCGGATTCCATCGTATCGTGACAAATTTGATGAAACTTCTGACGGCATAACAATATAATAAACAGCTAAAGCGTATTCTGTGTGAGGCAAGCTTATGTCAACCATTTTCGCGCCTAATTTTTCTAATTTTTTAATCCCCTCGCGAACTCTTTTTTCCACTTCCTTATCCATTCCTTTTATAAAATACTCTTTTGGCACACCAATTTTCATTCCCTTTATACTTTTCTTCTTAGGTTTTTCCTCTTTTAAATCCACGGTTGTAGAATCTTTTTTATCAACGCCCATAATACAATCAAGAACCATTCGCAAATCTTCAACTGTTTTTGTGGTGGGACTGATTTGATCCAAACTTGATGCCATTGCCATTAAACCATAACGTGAAACCCTACCATAACTTGGTTTCATTCCAATAACTCCGCAAAGAGATGCTGGCTGGCGGACAGAACCGCCTGTTTCAGAACCAAGCGCATAAAAGCACATGTCAGACGCTACTGCTGCAACACTGCCACCACTTGAACCACCAGGAACTTTTTTTGTATCTATTGGATTTTTAGTTGAGCCAAAATATGAACTTTCAGTAGATGAACCCATTGCAAACTCATCTAAATTTGTTTTACCCAAGATAACTGCGCCTGCTTCTTTTAATTTTTTTACTACTGTTGCGTCATATGAAGCAATATAATTTTCTAAAATTTTTGAACCTGCTGTACATTTAGCATCTTTAACTAAGATGTTATCTTTAAGCGCCATTGGGATACCTTCCAGCGGTTTGAGTTTGCCACCAGATTTTATTTTTTTATCTACCTTTTTTGCCTGCTCTAATGCCAAATCCTCTGTAACAGTTATAAAAGCATTAATCTTTTTATCTAAAGATTTTATTTGGTCTAAGCAGGCCTTGGTTAAATCTACTGAAGAAAACTTTTTACTAACCAAACCCTTATGCGCCTCTTTGATTGTAAGAGTGTTTAATAATTTTTTCATACTATTCAAAAATGGCTTTCGTCTTAACTAAATTATCTTTCTTCATGGGCGCAACATCAACAAGTTTTTTCATTGTTTCTTTGTCGCACGCTTCTACTTCATCTTCGCGGATAGCGTTTATAAGCCCAGTAACCTGCGCGGTTGGTTCAACATTTTTAGTGTCAACTTTTTGCAATTTTTCTACATATCCTAAAATAGAAGAAATCTGGTCTTGAAATTTCTTCTTTTCATCTTCGGTCAGGCCTAAACGAGCCAATTTTGCAATATGTTCTACTTCTTGTGTTTTTAATTTCATATGACTTTATTATATATAATTCATCTTAAAATTACAAATAAAAAATCCCCGACCGAAGTCGGGGTTCGTCTAAATTCAAGCTCTTAAAAAACATGGTCTAACTCTTTCTATAAATCTGTCATAAATTTCTTTTTCCTCGTCTGATAAAAACCGATTAACATACTCAATCTCATCTCTTACTGCTTTTCTATGCGCAACATCTTTAGAATCTTCTATCACATAAAAATAATACATTTCTCTTAATTCGTGAAAAAAAACAACATCAATTATTGAAGAAGGGATGACAGTGAAATTCAAACAGATTTTAATATAATATACAGAACAAGCTAAAGAAAGTATTTCGTAGCTACCGATATCTAAAGATTGAAGAACTCCCTCGACCTCATGCGCCACAAAAGGAATTCCATGATAAACCAACATAGTTTTATCAAAACCTACTTGCATTATGAAAGATAAATCAATACGGGAATCTTGTGATGGATTAAAAGAAACTAAGGATATTCCCAAATCATCAGCTTTTGAACTTGTTTCAGAAAACAATTCCAAAAATTTTATCATCTCATCCTCCTCGTTTTATTTTTAAAGGAACTACTTATTAATTTTGTCTGACAAGCACAATAATCCGAATTTTATGGTTGCGTTGTAGATTCTTTTGTATCTTTGTGGTTCTTTTATAAGGCGCCAAAACCATTCTAAACCTGCGCGCTGGAAGATGGTTGGCGCTCGTTTTGCTTTGCCAGAGATAAAATCAAATGCGCCGCCAATTCCCATTGCAATTTTTACGCTTGGTAGTTTATTTAGATTTTCCGCAATCCATTTTTCCTGCTTTCCATGCCCAAATGCAACGAAAATGATATCTGGTCGCGCAAAATTTATTTTTGCTAAAAGATTTTCTCTATCAATATC
>JAYEKT010000009.1:0-21436 GCA_034716735.1 Patescibacteria group bacterium | reverse complement strand
TTGGCTCGGGGACATGGATTCGAACCATGATTACCTGGACCAAAACCAGGCGTCCTACCATTAGACGATCCCCGAATATTGTTTACTACTATTTTACATGATTTTTTGAAATAAATCAAGTGTTGTAATAGCGCTTCTTGAGGTAACAAAAATTCGCCGAAGTGGCGAATTTTTATTGCTGATTAAAAAAATAATTAGATTTTTTTAACTTTTTCAGCTGCTTGACCTTTTGGCGTGTCAACTATTTCAAATTCAACCTTGTCACCTTCTCGTAGAGCGTCAAAATCAACGTCTACTAAGTTGTTGGCGTGGAAGAATAAATCATTTCCGCCTTCTTCCAGAGCAATAAAACCAAAATTTTTGTCAGTTAATCTTTTGATTGTTCCAGTCATATTTTTTGTGATTAAATTAAAGTGGATTCCTAATACAAATAGAAATCCGACTTATTTCTATATAGTGACATTAGTATAAATCCTGTCATTAGTATAACAGGAATATTATTATTTGTCAATCCTTTTTTTACAGAAGAAGCTATGCAAAAGATGATAGCGCAAAACTTTGGATAAAAGAGCCCCCCACCATCAACATGGCGGGGGGGCGGTTAGTGGCGCTTAGGGTGGGTGTCCGTGGATTTGCATCCAACGCTCTCCTTTTTTTAGACCCCTTAGCAGAGGTGACCACAATGCACGGTTTGACCCCTCGGGCTTTTCAGGAGTAGCCCTTCAGGATACAACTACAATCATAGCACATTTTGACCTTTTTGTCAAGTCCTTTTCACCAAGGTGCTGGGGTTTTTTGTTTGTAGAAAATTTGGTATAATATCAGTGATGAAGAAAAAAGTTCAATTTTACAAATATCACGAGCCAGTGGATTTTCGCGACACTTGGCGTATTTTTAAAATTATGTCAGAATTTGTGGAAGGGTATCAGTTTTTGTCTAAATTTAAGGGCGAGGTGACAATTTTTGGTTCAGCGCGAACAAAGCCACAAAACAAATATTACAAAGCTGCTGTGAAATTAGGAAAAATGTTGGGTAATAACAAGCATACAGTAATAACTGGCGGTGGTCCTGGTATTATGGAAGCGGCAAACAAAGGCGCGTTTGGCACAAAGGGAGAGTCAATTGGATTAAATATTGAGCTTCCGTTTGAACAGGTCTTGAATAAATTTGTGAAAAAATCCATGGGTTTTCATTATTTTTTTACAAGAAAAGTAATGCTTACCGCGCCATCGCAGGCGTTTGCTTTTTTTCCTGGCGGGTTTGGAACAATGGATGAATTTTTTGAGGTTTTGGACTATATTGATTTGCAAAAAATGAAGAAGATTCCAGTAGTTGCTTTGGGAAAAGATTATTGGAATCCACTTCATGATTTTCTTAAAAAACACTCAATGATGTCTATTAAGGCACTGAATAAAGAACAGTTAGATTTATATAAAATTGTAGATAAAACAGAAGATGTTTACGCCCATGTCAAAAAAACAAAAGAACGTTTATATTTTTCCGATTTATCTCCAGATCAGTTTTCAACAGGCGAAGCGGCAAATTGGCGTATTTTCCGCATTATGGCTGAATTGGTTGAAGGATTTGAATTTATTACTGACTTAAGAAATGAAGTTACGATTTTGGGTTCAAGTCATCTTGGACCAGATACAAAGTATTATAGTCAGGCGTATGATTTGGCAAATCGTCTTGGAAAAGATAAGTACACAATACTTACTGGTGGAGGTCCTGGAATTATGGAAGCGGCAAATCGCGGGGCATTTGACGCAAAAACTGATTCCATTGGTCTTTTAATGCAATACAATGATAAAGTTAGAAAAAATCAATATCTGACAAAATCATTATCATTTCATTTTCCATTTACGAGAAAATTAATTATTACTGCGCCATCTTTAGGATTTGTCGTTTTTCCGGGCGGATATGGCACATTACATCAAACATTTGAGCTTTTGACCTTGATGCAAACGGGGAAAATTGGTAAAATTCCTTTAATCTTATTTGGAAAAGATTTTTGGCAGCCACTTGCAGAATATCTTGAAAGATATTTTTATAAAAAATACAAAACAATAAATAAAGAGGACTTGGATTTATTTCAAATTGTAGATTCGGTGGACGAAGCAGTGAAAATAATTAAAAGAGTAAGAAGAAAAAAATGAAGAACAAGCAACAACAACTTGATAAAATCATGAGGGATTTTTATGCTGAATTGGGGAAATATGAAATGGAATACGAAGAGTTGACTAATGAGTTAATTAAGAGATTGGCGGAGAGAAGATTACAAGAATTAAAGAAAAGTTTTTGATATGGAGAAAATAAAAGAAAAATTAAAAATTGAAAAGATGGAAGAGGTTCCATCTCTTGCGGAGTTGGTGGAACAAGGAGAAAAAGAAATAGAAAAAAAAGCAAGAGAAATTAAAAAAGCTGGCAAAGAAAGAGTTGCGCGCGTGGCAGAATCTATCGGCGTATCTGAAGAAGCAGTGGAAGAGGAAAAGAAAAAAATGGTTTTTGAAAAAAGAGAAAAGGGAATTTTGGAGAAGATTAAGGGGTTGGCAAGGGATACAAAAAATAAAATCAAACTTGCGTTAGGCAAGGAAGTAGAATCAGATGAAGAAGATATAGAGGTGGTAGAAGAAGAGTATGAGCCATTTAATCCTGAAGAAGAATTAAAAAAAGTAACAAAATTAACCCAAGAGGATACAAAAGGACTTAAGCCACGTGAGATAACTGCTTTAAAAAGAGAACGTCTTAATATATATAAAGAAGAATTGATGAAGCAAAAAGAAGGTATTGCAGAACTCCGACTTGAAATAAGAAAAAAAATTGAAAAAAATCCAGACGCATCTATTGAGGAGTTAATGGAGGAAGTAGATTCCCGCGCCAAAGGATTGCGATTGACAGAAAAGCAAAAAGAAGTTTTTAGTGATTTAATGAAATCTTATACAGAAAAACATGAAGCAATACAGAGAACACGTGAACTATTTCCTAAAGATAGAGATCTTTACAAGGCCTGTATTGGTATGTTGCCGAAAGGAGAGGTGGAAGTTGTTCAGGGGCCAATGTCATTTTATTTTAAATGTTCTGACCCAGAAGATTTTGTTGAAGCTCGTGTTGCATCATTGAGGAGTGTGAATAGAGAAATAAGCCCTGAAAGAAGAACAAAATTAGGTAGCGCGCAAGGAGTTGCTATTCCTTTTTCTGAGATACCTGAATTAAAAGGTTTATTAATCTTAGAAAATTCAACAAAATCCAGGGATTCTGAAAAGACACACGCTCACGAAGAACAGCACGTGGTTTATAAACTTTTTGAAGAGAAGTTTTTAAGAGAAGAAATAATTGATAAAGTTAGTAGCGCTAAGAATGCTACAGAAGCAAAAAAGATAATGTCCCCATACCTAAAATTTTTAAGAGAAGAAATACTTGAACGAAGGGCAAAAGATGAAATTTTAGCATTTTATAGAGAAGGGACGGATCATTTTCGTATTTTAGCCACTCTTACTGCAGAAAAAGGCGCTTATAATTTTTTTGAAGTGTATAAAAAACAAATAAAAAAAATGCTCGAATCACTTGGGCTTGACGAGAGTCAATATGGCTCTTTGTTAGATAAAATTTTTGTAGAAGAATATAAAGATATTTTAAGGAAAGGAATATGGGCAATAATGGATTTAGAGGAGATGGGTAAATCGCGGGAAGAAGTTATAGAACTCTTAATCGACGAGCATTTTGAACACTGGCCCACGGTTGTGAGACGGCTGAAGGAGGTTAAGAAGGGGAAATAACACAATAGATTCCTGCCGGAGTTTATCCTGAGCTTGCCGAATGGGCAGGAATGACAAGCGCATGCTAAGCATAATCATTCCAACTTACAACGAAGCGCAGTATTTACCACGTCTTTTGTATTCCATCAAAAGACAAACTTTTAAAAATTACGAAATTATTGTTGCTGATGCAAATTCATCTGATAATACTCGCGCGGTTGCAGAAAGTGTTGGATGCAGGGTTGTAAGTGGTGGTAGCCCATCTGAAGGAAGAAATTATGGGGCAGGTGTGGCAAGCGGTAGTATCTTTTTATTTTTAGATGCAGATGTTGTCTTGGCCAGCCCGTATTTTTTGGAGAAAACAATAAAAGAGTTTGAAAGAAAAAAACTTGGCGTTGCTACTTGTAGGATTAAGCCGTTAAGCGATAAAAAAGTAGATAAATTTTTTCATGATTTTTATAATAAATACTCCAGAATCACAAGACCTGTGCGCGCGCATGCCCCTGGGTTTTGTATTTTTGCGCGCAAAGATGTTCATCAGATGATTGGTGGTTTTGATGAGGGAATAAAATTAGCAGAAGATCAGGATTATGTAGTTCGCGCTACCAAACAAGGCAGTTTCCGTATTTTAAAATCTGCGTCGCTTTATGTATCTGTTAGAAGATTTAATAGAGATGGCAGGTTTAATGTTGCTGTTAAATATCTTTTTTGCGAACTCTATATGTTAACCGGCGGAAGAATTCGTTCTGATATTTTTAATTATACTTTTGGGCATAAGGAGTAACACTCTAATGACAACGAAAATCTAACACGACAGTCGACTGTCGTGTTTAAAAAAAGACCCCTGACTGATGTCAAGGGACTGTGTTTTTTATTCCGAAACTTCTTTTTCGGTTGAAAAACAGAGAGAAGAAAGGATATGAACCACAATTTCTACAAAAGCAATTAAAAGATAAAATACACCAAAAAGGAGAATAGGAATATTAAGAGTTAATCCAAGAACTTCAACAATAACTATGCACGAGAGCATCCATACAATAACCCATCCACCAAGTTTAAAAATTTCGGAAAAATAAACATAATCCCGTTTTTTGTCTTTTGCGACACAAGTGAGAGCAATAGAAAAAGTTAAGTTAGTTAGACCAATAATCACATAGGATACCCAGTTATCAAGATTAAAAAGTAGAAAAATGGAGCAAGGCAGAGCAATAAACATAAATACGAGCCAAATTCTCGGAATACTCAAAATCCTTATTCTTTTTGTAACAGGTCTCTCGTTCGCGGTTTCCATCGTTTTCCTCCTTTTCTGTTTTTTTGTTTTTGGAGTGATATTATAAAAGGTCTGTGATAAGATTACAATAATTGACTAAGGATGTCAATTATTGTAGTATAATATAGATATGGCAGAACAATCAAAAATTAGAAATTTTAGTATTATTGCGCATATTGACCACGGAAAGTCCACTTTGGCTGACCGTCTTTTGGAATATACCAAGACAGTTGAGAAAAGAAAGATGAAAGAACAACTGTTGGATACAATGGAACTAGAAAGAGAGCGGGGAATTACCATCAAACTTCAGCCAGCGAGGATGGAACATGATGGCTATATCTTAAACCTTATAGATACACCAGGCCACATTGATTTCAATTATGAAGTTTCACGGTCACTTGCCGCAGTTGAAGGCGCGCTTTTGTTGGTGGATGCATCACAAGGTGTACAGGCGCAAACGCTTGGGAATCTTTATCTTGCAATGGAGCAAAATCTCACAATAATCCCAATCATTAATAAAATTGATTTACCAAATGCCCACGTAGAAGATACAAAAGCAGAAATTGTAAATCTTTTGGGGTGTGAGGAAGAAGAAATTATTTTAACATCTGCAAAAACTGGTGAGGGCGTGGAAAAAATCTTGCAAGAAATTATAGATAAAATTCCAGCGCCGACAGGCAAATCTGACAAGTCGCCACGCGCTATAATTTTTGATTCAAAATATGATGATTACAAAGGTGTGGTTGCTTTTGTCCGAATGGTTGATGGTTCGTTTGAATCTGGTGTTAAAATTAGGATGTTGGCAACTAAAACTTCATCAGAAGTTTTAGAGGTTGGGTACTTTAAACCAGAAATGGTTGGGCACCCACAAGGGGTGCCCCTACAGGTGGGTGAAATCGGATATATTGTTACAGGTCTTAAAGATATTGAAGGGTGTCGTGTTGGTGACACAATCACTTCGCAAGAATCCAAAGACATAAAACCGCTTCCGGGTTATCGTGAAGTCAAACCAATGGTTTTCGCTGGATTATTTCCAAAAGAAGGACATAATTATAACCAACTTCGCGAGGCAATGTTGAAATTAAAATTATCTGATGCAGCGCTTAGTTTTGAGCCAGAACGTTCAGAAGCGCTTGGTGTTGGTTTTAGATGCGGGTTTCTCGGGCTTTTGCATCTTGAAATCACAAAAGAACGTTTAAAACGCGAACACAACATTGAATTGATTATTACAACTCCATCTGTTGCTTACAAAATTTTTACCACAGATAAAAAAGAGCAGATTATAAAATCTGCATTAGATTTACCAGACCCATCAAGAATAGGTCATATTGAAGAGCCATGGGTTAAGATAGACATTATCACGCCAGAAGAGCATATTGGCGGAATAATGAAATTAGTTACAGAAAAAAGAGGGGAGTATAAAAATACAGAATATCTAAAATCCGGCGGGTTAGAACGTGTTATCTTGCATTATGAATTACCGCTTTCAGCAATTTTAGTTGATTTTTTTGATAAATTAAAAAGCGTAAGTTCTGGTTATGCATCTTTGAATTATGAGATTTTGGATTATCGCAAAGCAAATGTTGTTAGGATGAATATCTTAGTTGCTGAAGAACCAATTGGGGCATTTGCAAGTTTGGTTTATAGAGATGAGGCATATCGCGCTGGGCGAAGCATTGTAAAATCTTTAAAAGAGGCGATTCCTCGCCAAATGTTTGAAATTAAACTTCAAGCGGCAATTGGAGCAAAAGTCATTGCTTCTGAACGCATCCCGCCAATGCGAAAAGATGTTATTGCAAAACTATATGGGGGAGATGTGACTCGCAAGAGAAAACTATTAGAAAAACAGAAAAAAGGAAAGAAGAAAATGAAAGCAATGGGTAGGGGTAGTGTTGATATTCCAACCGAGGCATTTTTAGCCGTGCTAAAAAAGTGATATAATAAGGGTATGAAATCTAAACTACCAAAACCTTATAAAAAAGCAATATTTTATGAGGATAAAAAGGTGTATGCCTGTTTAGCAAATTTTCCGAGAAACAGGGGTCATGTTGTTGTTGTGTGGAAAAAACCCGTGGCTGATTTACATTTGCTTTCTAAAAGAAATTATGTGTATTTAATGAATAAAGTGGACGAAGTCAGAGATGCTCTTTTGAAAACATTGGATATAAAAAAGGTCTATTTGGTTTATATGGACGAAGTAAAACATGTTCATTGGCATTTAATTCCAAGATATCATGACACAGGATATAATGCTTTGCTTCATAAACCAAAAAAACTAAAAAATTTTTCATTAGCTGAAAAGATTAAGAAAAATTTATGAGATTTTATAGCGAAAAAATTCCATTAAGATTCCGCAAGGCGTTTCATAGGGTCTTGTGGTTTTTTATTGTTGTGGCAGTTGCTTTTTGTGGATATATTTTATACACCTCCTCTATATCTTATCAAGACATTAAAGATAAAATTACAGGTAAAAATTTTAGAGATATTCAAGCAAAAATTGAAAATCTTGAAAATCAAATAGAAATTTTAGCGCAAGGATATCAGGAGATGCAGGAAAGGCCTGATGAAACCGTGCGTCGGGAATATATCAAAGAGCAATCACAAGATGAACTTTTAACATCTGCAGTTGCAGATGTGGCGCCAGCAGTTGTGTCTATCGTTGTTTCCAAAGATGTGCCATCATACGAAATTGTTTATGTAAATCCTTTTGGTGATGACCCATTTTTTAGAGGATTTGATATTAGGATTCCGGAGTTTCGGCAAAAAGGAACTGAAGAAAAAGAGGTTGGCGCTGGCTCTGGTTTTTTAGTAAGCCCGAACGGACATATCTTAACCAACAAGCATGTTGTTGATGATGAAGATGCATATTATACAGTTCTTTTATCAGATGGAAGTCAGAAAACCGCGCAATTACTACAAAAAGACGCAGAATATGATATTGCTGTACTTAAAATTGTAGGTAGTGGATATAAATATGTTTTATTGGGCGATTCTGATGCTTTAAAACTCGGACAGTCGGTTTTTGCAATTGGCAATGCTTTGGGTGAATACAGTAATTCTGTTTCAGTTGGTATTATCTCTGGTTTGCATAGAAACATAGAAGCCAGCGGAGAAATTTTAAAAAATGTTATTCAAACCGATGCAGCCATTAATCCAGGAAATTCTGGCGGTCCGCTTGTTGATTTATATGGGAATGTTGTCGGGATAAATGTTGCGACAGTTGTTGGTTCAGACAATATTAGCTTTGCAATACCGATTAATATTATAAAAAATATAATACAATTGATTATTTAGTAAACACGATTTTTAAAATTTCCTAAACAGGCACGCATACGCGCGCCTATTTATTTTGTTGCAAAAGAGGCCTTTGAAAAAAGTTAAATTTATGGTATAATTGTGGTATAATATAAATGAATTAATAAATGGAAAGTGATTGAAAGATACGCATTTTTTTGTGCCAAATATAGATATGATAGTATCTTTGTTTTTTCGTGTATTAAATAACAATAAGATAATTGGGTAAAAAATAAGAAAAGATTCAACATTTTGTTGTTGAATTTTTTTAATTTTATCTTGACAAAATATTTGTCTTTGATAGAATAGATATTACGCCCATATTGAAGGCTACTCAAAAAGCGTTCAGAGCCATTGAGAATGATTGTTGTTTTTTATAAGAATGTTTGGTTTTAGTTATAGATAATATTGCTTGATTCATCAAGCGGGGTACAGAAGATTGAAGATGCGTATCTTTCAATCACTTTCCAAAATTCTGTGCCCCACTTGACGAATTTTTTAAACATCCTTTTACAGGATGTTTTTTGATTACTAAATTTATGTTATAATAGAAGTGGAAAGTGATTGGAAAGAATACGCATTTTTTTCTTTGCTTATTTTATTTCGACTTAAAAGCAGAGAACGTTGTGGATTTAATCACTTTCCACAGCGTTTTTTAATTATTAAATATCAAAAGTTATCCACAGATAAAAATTGAAAAAACAACAAAGTTATCCACAGCGTACGAGATATTATAAATTTTATGTCCAGATTTAAGAATCACAAAATTAATTTTTTAAACTTTTTAATGAAATTTTTGATTGTATTTATAATTGTTTTGCCTGCCATCTTCTTTTTTATTAAAGAAAGTGGCGCAGAAGTTCCGCGCATGTTTTCTTATCAAGGCCGTCTTTATGATGACAGCAATAATCTTTTGGGTGGCTCAGGAACAACTTATTATTTTCGTATTTCTGTTTGGAACAATGAAGAAGTTGGCTTGGGAAGCCGTTTGTGGCCGTCAAGCGCGTCGCAAATTATGAGCGCTGTTGTTGAATATGGAGTTTTTAATATCTTAGTTGGCGACACATCCAATGGTGGCGATGAATTGACTATAGATTTTAACGAAGAAGATTATTATCTGCAAATTGAAGTTGCTTCGCAACCAGATTTTAGCGATGGTGAAACATTAAACCCGCGCCAAAGAATAGTTGCTTCTGGTTTTGCGATTAATTCAGATTTTTTAAATGGTTATCAAGCGCTCGAATCGGCAAGTAGCACCACGATTCCTGTTTTAACTGATGGTAATTTATTTTTGGGAGCAACAAGCCCTCAAATTAATGCAACAAACACAAATAATCTTTCATTACAAGGACAAGCCAATAGCGGTAATCTTATTTTAAACGATTTAAGTGGCTTTGTTGGCATTGGCACTGATTCTCCGCAAGCAAAATTTCATATAAAAAATAATGGAGTTTCTTTTATTATGGAAGGGGATGACCATTCATATATGGAATGGTATCCGCAGGGCTATGAAAATGGAAGAAAGGCATATTTGGGTTTTCTAAATGCAACTAGCACCAACCTTACTTTAGTAAATGAATCTTCAGATGGAGACATTTCTTTTGTGCCAATAAACGGAAATGTTGGTATTGGCACACAAAATCCATCAAGCAAATTAGAAATTGTCGGAGGTTATGCGACAGGCGGTTTGTCAGGTGGAGAATTTGGGCTGCATCTCGCAAGCAGTGGAGAGTCGCCAAATCATTCGCAAATCTGGTGGGGCGACAACACTGGCTGGAAACTTAATTTTGGCACAAAAGACGCAGATGATAATTTTGCGCCCCGCGTAACATTTACTGATACGGGCAATGTCGGTATTGGCGTTAATTCCCCGCAGGCGAAATTTCATATAAAAAATAATGGTGTTTCTTTTATTATGGAAGGTGATGATCATTCTTATATGGAATGGTATCCAAAAGGATATGAAAGTGGAAGAAAAATGTATATGGGCTTTCCGTACACAAATAGCACAGACTTTGTTTTTGTAAATGAATATTCAGATGGAGACATTTCTTTTGTGCCAACAAACGGAAATGTTGGTATTGGCGCACAAAATCCATCAAGCAAATTAGAAGTTGTTGGAGGATACGCGACAAGTAGTTTAGCGGGCGGTGGGTTTGGATTGCATCTTTCAAGTGGCGGGACAAATTTTAACCATTCGCAAATCTGGTGGGGCGATAATACTGGCTGGAAACTTAATTTTGGCACAAAAGACGCAGATGATAATTTTGCGCCCCACGTAACATTTACTGATACGGGCATGGTTGGCATTGGCACGAGCTCGCCTTCGCATACTTTGGAAGTTAAAGGAGCGTCAAAATTTTACGGCGATTTTTCAATTTTGCCGATTTATAATTCCACAAGCAGTGTAAAAATAAGCGACGGGTTAAATACAGAAGATTTATTTAATGTAGATACGATAAATAACAGAGTAAAAATTGGCGATAATGATGTGGCTGGTAATCCAACTACATTATTAGTATTAGATTCTAAAGAAGATGCCGGTGACCCAATTGGTGTAAATGGAGCAGTGTATTATAACAGTAATTTGAATAAATTTCGTTGTTATACAGATGGCGCTTGGGGTAATTGTGGTGGAGGCGGGGCGCAATTTCAAAGTTATGCTTTATTTAAAGATGCCGAAGGGCTTTTAATACGCAATCTTTCAAGTTCTGGCGAGGAAATTCCTAATAAAGTAGCCCATCAAAAAATAGATTTGTCTGCGAATACTGAAGTTCGCGCTCAATTCGCCCATTCATTAAGTTCTGATGTAATTAAATTGCGCGTTGATTTTTCAACAGATGGATGTTCAACATGGAATGCTGTTCCACTTGTTCCGTCATTTGGCAGTGATGTTGGCGCTAACAATAATCAAACTTCAAGTTTCAGCAATATTCCATCAGAAGCATTGGGCGATATTTGCACGCGCGTAGTGTTTATTGGGAATAATACCATGGATCCGATTATTCGCTATGTTAATTTAGATGTTAAATAAGATATATGTTTTTTAATAAAAAAATAATTATTACTATTTTCGCGTTTAGTTTTGTATTTTGCCACGTTAATATATTACACGCGGCAACTATTGAAAATTTTAATTTTGATACTGCAAGCAAAATAATAGAAATAGATGGTTTTTGCGAAGGACACGCGGTATCTATTCATATTTTTACTGATTTTAACCTCGAAGATATTAAATATAGCAGCGACGTTAATTGCGAAAACAACGAATTTTATTTTCAGGATAATCTTATTTTTTGGGAGATGCCACCAGGGGAATATTTGGTAAGAGTGTATGACGCAAACAGCCCATTAAGCAATCCTTCGGAAGATAGGCAAATTGTAATTGAATCAATCCCAAATGGAAATATCTTAGATGAATTAGAAAGCAATAAAGAAAATCAGGAAAATGCGTCAGAAGACATCAGCGACGATTTTTTAAATCGTTTTATAACTTTTTTTATTGATTGGATTCGCGGAATTTTTATAACAATTAAAGAAATAGCGACAGAAAAAATTACCACCTCCAATCTTTGTATAGGTAATACTTGCATTGAAGAAGAAGATTTAAAAGGATTTTTAATGGAAAAAAATAATCATAATAATAAAGAAGAACAACAGCAATTTTCAGAAGAAGACGTAGAAGACGTAAATGAAGAAATAGAATTTACAGAAGAAAATTTGTTTGAAGAGATAGTCCAAACAAGCGCTTCTTCAACTTTGGCAGAAGACTTGGTTGCGCCAAGTTTGCCAGAGTTATCCGCAATAGAGGAAGAAGATGAAGACGCGCAAGAACAATGAAGATGCTTTAGAATATCCAATAGAAGATAATCAAGGATTAACAAATGAAGAGTAGATTTAAAAAAATAATTAAGTAAAATTTAAAATTTATGAATAATAAAAAATTTTTATTTATAATTATTGGCGTTTTTGTTCTGTGCGGCGTAATTTCTGCGGGATTATTAGTGTCATCGTCCAAAGCCGCTTTAAGCCAAAAAATGTTTATTCCAGCGTATTTTTATCCAGGCAGTTTGTGGGAACAAGCAATTTCCAGAACTCCGACAGTTGATGTAATGGTTATGAATCCAAATAGCGGGCCAGGAAGCAACTCAAATTCCGATTATGTTAATGCAGTATCAAGCGCGCAATCAGCCGGGATAAAAGTTATTGGTTATGTTCACACAAGTTATAGCAATCGCGATATGGCAATCGTTAAATCAGAAATTGACGCTTATAAAGAATGGTATGCGGTAGATGGAATCTTTTTGGATGAAGTTTCATCCAGCGCTGATTTAATATCTTATTACCAGGAATTGGCGGATTATATTAAAAACAGCGATGGAACTTTAGTCGCGCTAAATCCCGGAACTATTCCTGCTGAAGAATATATGAATGTTGGTGATATAGTTAATATCTTTGAAGGAACTTATCAGACCTATGCAAATTGGGAAGCGCCAAGCTGGGCGTCTGAATATTCGCCATCAAAATTCAGCCATCTTATTTATAATGTTGCAAATTTTCGGGATATGAAAAAAGCAATTAGATGGTCAGGGAACCGTTTCGCGGGGTATGTTTACGCGACCAATGATGTCTTGCCAAATCCATGGGATACTTTGCCGAGTTATATGTCGGCGGAACTAAAAGAAATAAATAAAAACAGCTTTTAAATTCGCGCGATGAAATAGCGCGCAATATTATGAAAAATTTTTTTGTAAAAAAGATAAAAATATTTTTTCTTATTTTTTGCGCGCTTTTGATATTGCCTCTTCATCTTCAGGCCATTGATTATACAGGATTAAATTTTATGATTAGCAACCCAATAATTAGCGAAGGCGGAGTAGCAAGTTCCAGTGCGGCGAATTTTATAGAAAAAGGATCTATTGGCGGAACAAGGGCGATTGGAAAATCTACCAGCACAAACTATGTAATAAGAAGCGGTTTCAGATATTATGATGAAACCGCGCCTGAAATAGACTCTGTTGTAGTAAAAGATGGCTTAGTTGAAGATTTAGATGAACAAACATCATTAAGTTCTCTTTCGGCTAACTGGAGTGGTTTTTCGGATTTAGAATCTGGTTTGCGCCTGATAGACGCCTATGAATACGCGATTTATCGCGATTCTGACAATAAATATTGGAATAGCAATAATTTATCCTGGCAGAACGAAGAAACTTGGGCCCAGACAATATTAACATCCGTGTCTGTGTCGCCTGTTTATTTAAACACAGAAGAAACTTATTTTTTCAAAGTAAGGGCGCATAATAACGCGCGCATGGTTTCAGAGTTTGTATCGTCAGATGGGATTTATGTCATACCAGCACTGTCATTTTATTTGGACAATAGCGAAATCAGTTTGGGAAATCTTGACGCGACAAATAATTTTACTTCAGAAAACGCCAGCACTACGCTTATCACAAGCACGAATGGGTATTTTGGATATAATATCACGGTGTGGTCTGCCGATGTTTTAAGGCATATAAATTATTCATCGGAAACCGTCAGCGATTTTAACGGAACAAATCAAAACCCAATGGAATGGAGCGAGGATTGCGATTCAGACATTAATTATTGCGGATTTGGATACACAACAAACGATGACAATCTTAGCGATGGCGACAGAGATAGGTTTGTAAGTGGTGGCGTTAAAAAATATGCCAGTTTCAATCATGTGGCGTCAAATGAAATTATTGCTGACCACACAGAAAAAATTAACGGCCAAACAGGAGAGGTTATAGAAGAAGAATTTAATATAGGCTACAAAATTTCAGTTGACGAGGAGCAGGTAGCTGGCGATTATCAAACAACTATTGTTTTTATTGTAACACCTAATTTTTAATTTATGCTTCGCAAAAGAATAATTTTTATAATCATATTTTGCCTGAGTATTTTATTGTTGCCAAAATTTTTGTTTGCCCAAGAAAATATGGGAATTTTGGTTAAGCCAGCTGTTTTAAATTTAGATTTAAAAAGAGGGGATGAGTATCATGATAGCATCGAAATTACAAATATCACAGATAAACCATTACCATTATCTGTAAATTTAATTTCATTCGTTGACAATAAAAATTTTGATACATCGGCGCTTGATTGGATTAAATTTAAAAAATCATATTTTATTTTGAATTCTAATGAGACAAGAAATATTGAATTTACTATTATAGTCCCGCAAAATTCAGAACTAAAAAGCTATTTATTTTTTTTGCTTCTTGAGCCAAGATTGGCAGTTCAGTCTCAAAATCTCCGCGCAATAGCAAAAATTTCTGTTCCCCTGTTGATAGCTGTTCGTGAAACCGATGAGGTTGAAACTGCCAATCATCTTCTGATAAGAGAGCTATCTTTATCGGAAGAAACACGGGTAATGATTTTAGAGAATTTTATAAACAGATTGTTGAATATAAAAATCAGTACTGCCAGTGAAGGTATATTTATTACTCAAACCAAACCTTATAATTTTAAACTTAGTTTAAAAAACATTGGTAGTTATCATTACTATCCAATGGGTGATATTAAATTATATAACAATAAAAATGAATTAATAGCAAAAAGCGACATACAAGAGAGGGCGCTAATGCCTGGTGAAGAAGAGGAATATAACATAATTTTAACAACAGAAGAAAAAAAATATTCTCTGCAAAACTATTTAGGGAATTATTTTGTGAGAATCAATTTAAACAATGATTTAAATAGAGAGGTAGAGTTTTGGTTCTTTTCATGGAAAAAATTTATTGGATCCTTGTTAGTATTTTTGTTTTTAAGTCCAATTTTATTATTATTAATTCCGCGGTTAAGAAAACGTTGCGTCTTAGCAGGAGAGGTTTTTTTCTACAAAGATAAAATTTTACTTAAACAAAAACTTTCTAAAAACAGACATGCGACAAGAAAGGTTTTTTCAAATTTAATAAAATATTTTTTCAAAAATTTTATATTAAAATCCGCATGCTTCAAGCGACAAAAATCAAATTTGTTGTTTGGGGCATGCGGGGAATCAAAGGTCGATTTCTCTAAAAAGAGAAAAAAGAAATCTTCAAAAAGAAAGGGGGTGAAAAAAAATGACAAGAGTAAAAAAAATTAAAGCTGTTGGTTTACTATTAATCGCTTTGTTGGTAGGGATGTTGTTTGTCGGTCCTGTTACACAAGCGGCTCGCGCGAAAAATGTTAAGGACTTGCTAAGCGACTCAAGGCCATCTACTGTCTCAAATCACACCATTCAGTTTATTACACCATCGGGCGTGAGCACATCAACTGATACTATGACTTTAACATTTGATAGTAGTGGACAGGCGTTTGATTTGGATAACGTTGCTTTGGATATATTGAGTTTTGACCTATCAATCAATGACGGCACAGCTGATTGCGGTGGATCTTTTACAGACAAAACAATAGCATCATCTACAGCGGCAGGCACATGGGGCGTTTCTGTCGCCACTTCAACCGATATTGTTACATTTACTCCGCCTACTGATGCCACCGCTGGAGAAATTACCGCTGATTATTGCGTGAAAGTAGAAATTGGTACTCATGCTGCGAACGACGGAACAGGCGTTCAGCAAATAACTAATCCATCAAGCGAAGGAGTTGTTGATATAGATATTGCTGGAGATTTTGGCGATACAGGTAAGGCAAAAGTTTCTATTATTTCTGGCGTAACAGTAAGCGCTACAGTAGCGGAAACGCTTACTTTCACGATTTACGCTCAAACAGATACTGAATGTGATTCAAGTGGGGGTTTGGGAGCTGTTTATGACGCATCATCAACCACATCCACTATTCCATTCGGAACAATTGATAATGAAACTTTTTACGATATCTGCCAAAAACTTTTTGTAAGGACAAACGCCAAAGACGGCTACTCAACAACTGTTAAAGAAACAGACCAATTAACCGGCGCAGCAACAAGCGATGAGATTGGCGATGGCACTTGCGATGGAGCATGCGATGATACAACTTCAGCAACATGGGCCACGGCAACTAATAATGGATTTGGGTATTGTATGGTTGATTCTACTGGCAACGCGGCGGAAACATCTGGATGGACGGCAGGCGCGCAATGTTCTGATGGAACACCGGAATTTAAGACATTCCCAGATGACAATGCCAGCGAAGCGCCGGAGGATTTAATGTCTAGCGCCAATCCTGCCGGTAACGACACTTCGTATATCAGTTATCGTTTGAGTGTTGATGTGGAACAATCCGCAGATGACTATAGTAATACGATAATTTATGTTACCACGCCGCAATACAACTAAACACTGCGCGCTTTAAAGCAAATTAAAAAGGGGTAAATGAGATAATCTTTTGCAAATACCCCGCAGAAAAGTCTCAATTTACCCCTTTTTAATAATAAATTATGATGAGAAAAAAAACAAGTTTAAAATTTTTAATAGCAATTATTTTTTTCTTCTTTTTGCCATGTATCGCAAGCGCTGAATCGGCGAATATTAAAGAGGAATTTAGAACTGGATTAGCTATCACAATGTCACCTGTTACTTTTGAACTTACCGCCGATCCAGGCGATGTAGTAAGCAATGTGATAAAAGTAAGCAATCCAAGCGAGAACTCTATTGGCGTGAGAATGGATGCCGAAGATTTTGTCGCGGTCGGCGAAACGGGCAAGGTTGCTGTGTTGGAAGAAGAAAATGAAACTTATTCTCTAAAAAAATGGATAACAACATATCCTGAATATTTTGTTTTAGGTCCGGGCGAGGCAAAGGTGATTAATTTTTCTATCAATGTGCCACATAACGCTGAACCCGGTGGACATTACGCCTCTGTTCTTTCGGTTGTTACTGCGGATACAGGCCCTGGATCTGGAAGCGCTATTACACAAAAAGTAGGCGCTTTGGTTCTTCTTTCGGTATCTGGTGAAGTAAGAGAAGAGTTAATTATAAAAGAATTTAGCGCACCTAAATTTATGGAACGAGGTCCTGTGCCCCTCGTAATTCGTTTTGAAAACATTGGTTCTGTTCACGTAAGGCCTATAGGTTTTGTGAGCATATCTAATTCAGGCGGGGAAAAAATAGATGATATCGCGTTTCCGCAAAAAAATATTTTGCCGGGAGCTAAAAGAAAATTGGAAGTCACGTGGGATAAGAAATTTTTGTTTGGCAAATATACCGCTGATTTGGTCGGTTCTTATGGAAACAGTTTAAACAATAAACCGATTTTTGCATCCATTGAATTTTGGGTTATTCCTTGGAAAATAATGTCTGTAATTATTTTAAGTGGTTTATTGATAATCGTCTTTTTATGCAGATTTAGGAATAGAATATATCTGGCGCTTCGAATCTTAATCAAAGGAAAATAATAAATGGTCAAGATAAGGTACATCTTTTTTGTTTTAGGTACAATACTTGTTTTATCCGCAGCACTTGTCATCGTGGTAAAATTTTTGAAACCTGCCGAACAAGCGCGAAGCGCCCAAGAAGGAGTTTCTGTTTTAATTAGAGTTCCCTCTCCTGAAGTTCCTTCTGAAGAGCCAGTTGTGCCAACACCCACTCCTCCGCCCAGCGGAGGTGGAGGTGGAGGTGGAGGGGGCGGCTCCATAACAAGAGCGGCGGGCATAGAACTTCATGGATGGGCGCAACCGCGCGCAATGGTGACAATAAAAAGAGATGGAAACACAGCGGCAACCCTTTTGGCAGATGAGAATGCAAAATTCCAAACAAAAATAACAGGACTTGATAGCGGATTTTATGATTTTAGTATTTTCAGCACCGACAACACAGGGATAAACTCGGTAACTTTGAATTTCAAGTTAGAGATGGAGAAAAACACAATAACCAGATTAACAGGCCTTTATATTCCGCCAACAATTGATATAAGTGAAAAGATACTTGCGTTAAGGGAACCGTTATTTGTTTATGGCCAAACCGTTCCTTTTGCTAAAGTAAATTTACTGTTAGAGCCAGGTAAGATAGAACACCAAACCCCAACTGATGTGGACGGAAAATGGAGCATTTGGATAAATACCGATAATTTAAAAATTAAAAAATACAGCATTAAACCCAAAGGAGAACTTACCGCAGGCAAGGAAAGCAAATATGGAATGGCTATGTATTTTGAGATAGTCCCGCAAAAAGAAATACACAAACACGCTGATATTAACTGCGATGGAATTGTTAATATAACCGATTTTAGCATTTTACTTTATTGGTGGGGCAGAACAGATTTTTTCAGCGCTCCCAGAGTTGATATAAATAAAGATGGACAAATCAATTTAATTGATTTTAGTATAATGCTTTATTGGTGGAAAAAATAAATCTTATGAAACTTAAAAGAAAAATAATTTATTTAATTTTAATTTTATTCTTTTTGCCGATTGTATCCCATGCGGCCGGATTTTATTTTATTCCAGAAGAGAGTAATTTTTTTAAAAATGATACTTTTATTGTTGAACTTATATTGGATACAGAAAAAAATAAAATAAACATGGTTCATGTGCTTGTTGATTTTTCTACAGAAGATATTCAAGTGCTGGAATTTATAAAAGGAGGTTCGGAAATAGATCTTTGGGTCAAAAATCCAGTTGTTTCCAACAAAAATGGGACAATAGAATTTATTGGTGGCTCAAGCAAAGGATTTATTTCAAACAACGGGCTTTTGGGTAAACTGATTATAAAACCTCAAAAAATCGGTGATATAAAATTGAGTTATGGCGAAGAAACTATAGCATTAATTTCTGATGGCAAAGGCACACCATTGGAAATAATAAATTTTGAAGGTTTTTACAAAATAGAAGAACAATTAGATTTGTCGCGCGTCTATTCAAGAACACACCCTCTCTCTAATACATGGAATCCAAGCGTGAATTTAGAACTCGCATGGGAGATTAGAGAAGACGCGCTTTATAGTTATGAAATTACTAAAGATGCGCAAATTATTCCAGACGAGAAGCCAGAAGAGATTGTTGGGAATATTGCTTATTATGGTTTAGATGACGGAATTTATTATTTTCGTCTTCGCGAAAAAGTTCTGGATAAGGAGTGGGGGGCTGCATCTACTTACAGAATAATGATAGACAGCCATCCGCCCAAGAAATTTACTCCCATAATAAGCAGACAAAAAGACATATTTAAAGATAAATTTTTTTTGATATTTAATACCACTGATTCAGAATCAGGAATAGATTATTTTTCTGTTTGCGAAGGAGAAAAACCTTGTGTACAAGCCCAAAGCCCTTATATTTTATCAAATCAATTTTTAGGAAAAGAAATAATTGTAAGGGCATATGATGTCATGGGACATATACGCGAGGCAAAAATTAAGCCAAGTTTTGTTTTGCCTAATTATATCTGGATTACCACGATTTTGTTGGTAATATTTTTTGTTGTTATTTACCTTATTTATCGTTTTATTAAGAAAAAAAGAACGCGGCCGCCGCTCGTATATGAATAAAAAGATAATATTTTTATTATTTCTATCATTAAGTTTTTTGTTGATGCCATTTTTTGCTGTGTCGCAATCAGAAGCATCACTGTATTTAACACCCCAATCAAAAAGCTATAATTTAGGACAAACATTTAAAACAACTCTTTTTGTTTCAGCAAATGAACAGTCCACCAATGCCGTGGAAGCAATCGTAGAGTTTCCAGCAAATTTATTGGAAGTAATAAGCGTATCAAAAGCATCGTCAATTCTTGAATTTTGGCCCGAAGAACCAAATTTTTCAAACAAAAACGGAATAATTAGTTTTGCCGGCGGTTTGCCGACACCTGGTTTTAATGGGAACGTGGGACAGCTTATTACCATAACCTTCAGAGCAAAAAATAATGGAACAGCCAATGTCCACATCCTTTCTGGCGCAGTTTTGGCAAATGATGGATTTGGAACAAATATTCTTAGCAGGATATCTGGGGCAATATATACAATCAGAGGAATTCCTGCAGCTCCTCCAATAATACCTGAAAAGATAGAAGCGCCAGGCGCGCCAGTGGTTTTTTCTCCGACGCACATAGAATCCGAAATGTGGTATTCCAACAACGAACCAAAATTTGAATGGATTCTTCCAAAAACAATAACAGCAATAAGTTATATTCTTGATAAAAATTCAGAAACAAATCCAGATAATACTCCCGAAGATTTAACCTCAGAAATTATATTTGATAAGACAGCGGACGGTACCCACTATTTTCATATAAAATTTAAAAACAAAGGAGGGTGGGGATTAACAGCGCATAGAAAAATACAAATAGATGTTACGCCACCGGAAGAATTTGAAATAAAAATCAAAGAAGGAATTTGCGCGATTGAAAAAGATCCAACCATTATCTTTCAGGCGCATGATGCTGTTTCAGGAATTGATTATTATCAGATATTTGTTGATGAACAAGAGCCGATAGAATTAACAGGCGTGGGAAAAGAGGGATTTAAGCTAACTTCTTTAAAAATTGGTTTTCATCAAATAAAGATTTTAGCTTTTGATGTGGCTGGAAATTATATTTCAAGTTTTCGTGATATGGAGATATTGTTCATAAGCCCTGTTTTATCAGATTACAAACTTATTATCATTGCGCTTTTAATAATCATTTTTCTTCTTTTCATCCTTTTAATAATCTACTGGATAAAATACTGCAATCAAAAACGACACAAAAAGAAAAAATAAGAAATATTAATCTTTTTAAACATATGGGAAAAAATGACAACCGAAGACAAAAAATTCTTATTATTGAAGATGAAATTCCGATGTTGGAGACAGTCGCCACCAGGCTTGTTTATGAAGGGTTTTATGTGCTTAAGGCAAAAAACGAAGAAAGAGGATCGGATATTGCTTTTAATGAGCATCCCGACCTAATTCTACTTGATGCCACACCACAGAAAATAGATAGTATTACAATATTCGAGAAACTACAAAAAGATGATTGGGGGAAGAAAGTTGATGTTATTATTTTATCTAAAACAGATTACAACGTGGTAGCTAATGATATATCAAGAATTAGTAATGATTATATAATGAAATCCGATTGTAAATTGAAAGACATCATAAAGAAAATAAAAACAAAATTAAAAAAAAGACAACTTTTAAATAGTGTAATTGCATAGTGTGTGCAACAAGTGTATTTATACCAGCCATCAAAATTCT
>JAYEKT010000008.1:3046-6013 GCA_034716735.1 Patescibacteria group bacterium | reverse complement strand
TGAAACATTTTGTTTCGGCGGTTTTTTTGTTTGACGCGTAAGTTTTTTCGTGATAATTTATAGGAGTATGAAGAAGAAAAAATACATAAATCTTTTTGACGATCGTGACCGCGAGCGTCTTCCTTTTAATTGGTGTGATAAATGGTGCGAGCGGTGTGATAAAACGCACAAGTGTCAGATTTATATGGACGAACGTCAACGCGCGTTAAAACACTCGGCAGAGGGGAGAAACCCAGATGATTTGAATGTTGTTATGGAGGATATGGCAAAAGATTTTGAGAAAGTACATGAAAGAATGAAGAAAGATATGAAAAAGCATGGTTTGGATTACGAAAAACTAATGAAAGAAGCAGAGAAAAGCGTGGAAAAGATGGATTTTGAATCTATAAAACCGCCGGAATTTGGCATTACAAAAAAAGCTGATGTTTATATGCATCAAGCGCATCTTTTTATAAATGTTCTTTTGAGACGTATGCAGTTTAATCCTTATCTTGATGAAAAAACTAAGGATAGCGTGGAAATTTTAAATTGGTATCATACCATACTTCCAGTCAAACTTCGCCACGTTTTAAACAATCTTTGGGAAGCAAAAAATGAAAAAGGAGAAGATGATGAGTTGTCGCTAAAAGATGCCTATTGGACATCAGATATTGTTTTTAAAAGTATAAATTTATCCAAACAATCTCTTGAAAGTATTTTGGTTTATGAGCCAGGGAGTGAAGATTCGGTCAATAATCTTTTATCAATATTGAAAGAAATAGAAGACGAATTTGTTAAAATTTTAGATGTTGCGCTTGGAAAACACATTAAAATTGCTTCAAAAAAATTTCCTACTCATTTTACACATAATTTTTTTTGATTTTTTAATATTTTTTTACGCAAATAGATATTCGGCCAATAGGCCGTTTTTTTGTTTTGTTCTTGACAAATCTAAAAAAATTTAGTATATTTAATAGTTAAAATAAAAATAAAAAAAACAAGAAGAGGAGGAGCGAAATGAGAACCTTGACAATTTTTGTTATGCTTTTTGCTTGTGGATGCACGCAGACATTGCCGGCAAACATTTTAATTGGCAGCAACTTTGAACAAGATGAAGCAGATGCGATTCTCAGTGCGTTTGACAAATGGGAGCAGGCAACAGGAAGAGAGATTATTATTTATAGGGGACGGTATATTGACGCGGATTACGACTTTTGGAATATGATAGACAACTATCATGTCGTCTACAAAGCCGAAAGTCCGACTCCGGCGACAGAATTTTTTAACGATTGGGCAAGAATGAAAGACGAGCGTGATAGCGATATAGCTGGATTTGGAATGTTAAGCGATATTATAATTTACTGGTATACATGGGGCGAAGATTTTGATATTGATACTGAAACTGAACATTATGATGTTATACGCGCATATTTTCTTTGGCGTTTGGAAGACCTCGTGATGCACGAAATTGGGCATTTTTTAGGATTGGGACATAATGATGACCCTGATTCAATTATGAATATTCATCACGAGCGCCATTGGCCAGAGCCGAACTATATTTCAGACCGCGATGTGGATGACTTTTGTCATTTGTACGATTGCCCATAAATCAAGAAAGGAGAAGAAAAAATGAGAATTTTGACAATTTTTATTTTTCTGCTTTTTGTTTGTGGGTGTAATCCACAAAAGTGTTATTACAATAATTATCAGAATATCACAGATTATGGTATCAGTCCTAACACAGAAACACCAAACGGAATCGCGGTTGATACAAGCGAGTTTGATGTGGACTTGGAAGAAATTGACAGACAAGTAGATTCTTTAGAAAGCTGTCTTCGTGAGGCATTTGCGGAAAATTCCTTGATTGATGAAGAAACAGCAGTAGCGCAAGATTGCAGGGTAGATGGTTTTGGACTACGAAGAGAGTTTGATTTAGAATTTACAATCAATCGTGATTGTTTGATTGTCAAAATCGCGTCAGATTGGTCTGTTTCTTCTTGTTCAGGTCAGCAGGTTTTTCCTTGCGATATTAATCCAGCAGTTTGCGAGGCAAAAGGGATTGAGGTTACAGACGAATGTCCTTGTATGTGTAGAAGTATGCTCCAAGATGAAAATACTGTTGTAACCACACCCAACCTATATCTTTTCAGAGGAGAACTTGCAAGAATGGTTACTGGTTGTAACAACCCGTGGTTTGCTCCAATTTCACAGTGTTTGGTGGACTAAAATAAAAATGACACCACAGTGTCATCCCCGCGAAGCTAATAGCCCCTCACACACGCATGTGTGAAGTGGGGTGGGGAACTAGAACCAAGGACAAGGAGGAGAAAATGAGGAAGATGCTGGTAGTTCTTATTGGTTTTTTGCTTGTGGGATGCGCCAATTTAATGGGGGGGGGACGAGCGCGAACAATTTCAGAGCATCGTAGAACTGGTAGCGGGATTTATCCCACTATTGTCAATCATCGCCACAATGAAACAGAGCTTAGTGTTCGGGTATTGGTTTCAAATGACACGCCTTTGGATTATTATGTTGTTTTGGAGTGTAATTTTGAGCGCGCAGGCGGGGGATATGGTTCGCGCCTTTCAACAAATACTATCACCTTGAGAATGCGGAGATTTACTGAAAGACATGTTTGGGTTTATAGTTCGCGCATAAGCAGTTTTCCATCTATCACTGAATGCGAAGTAACACGCGAATCACACCCGATTGATTCCACCACAGTTACTATTACAAGAGATGAATAATTAGTCAAAGAGATGCTTCGGCATCTCTTTTTACTTGACAAATGATTAATAAATGTGTTTATATTGTGGTAGTTCCTTAACGCCAAAGGAGGCAGGGATGAGAAGTTCGGGACGAGTTGCGGTAGTGGTTTTTGCGGTTGTTTGTTTTGTTTTTTTGCCAATGTGCGATGAAGTTCAAGAGTGTGAAGAATGTGTTTGCGAAGAGTGTCCAGAATGTGTTTGCGAAGAGTGTTTGGAGTGT
>JAYEKT010000008.1:0-2946 GCA_034716735.1 Patescibacteria group bacterium | reverse complement strand
CCTGAATGCCCAGAGTGCCCAGAATTTTTTGAAAATCATTTCCCTGCCGAATATGTTTTTGTTTCTATGGTCAAAGAAGACGCAGAAGGTAATTATGTTGAGTTGCCACAAAGTAACGGTGAATGTGTTTTTGCGCCAACTGGCAATGTGAGTATGGAAAATGGAATTAATGGTTACCGATATTTTTATCTGCATTTTTTGCTTACCTTGACTTGTTTTAATAATCCTTCGGAAACGATTGAGGAATTTTACCTTTTGGGCGAGTATAGTTTTGATAATGATTATTTGTTTATGACGGGAAGTGATTATGGTGAATTTATGTGGTTCCGTTATGAATTTAATGGAGAATTTCTTGAGCTTTTGCCACAGTGGGAAGAAGAAGATGGAAGCAGGACGGTAAGCATTATTTTGGAAAGAGTCGGCGAACCAGGCGAGTGCGCGTCAAGCTCTCTTGGTCGTTGTTATAGAGATGAGGATTGTACGCGTAATTTTGCTTCGGGCTGTTATCAGAAATCAGCATGTTTTGAGTTAGGCGGTAAAAGTTGGAGGAGGCGCAATTCAGACGGCACCTATGGTCCTTGCGAGACGAGTTAATTGATTTTTAGCTCTGACATTATGTCAGGGCTTTTTTTTGTGGTATAATATAAATATATGTATTCATCATTTAATATTATTAAACTACTTCGTTTTCTTGGCATTATTGCCTTGGCATTTTTGCTTGCTTCATTTATTCCGGGTTTGCCAAAGGACGTAAATTTAAGTTATTTTACCTCCATCCCAATTGCGAGTATTTTTGCGATTATTATTGCATTTCAAATTAACAATGCGATTGGGAGAATGAAGAAAATTGAAACAAATGTTGCGATTGAGCTTAGTCGCTGTAGAAGAATACACCATTTAAGTAAAGGATTTTTTGGGGAACCATTGCTTTTGTGGTCAAAAGACATACGCAAATACGTTTTAGTATACCTTAAAGTATTTAAAAAATTTGATTTTGGGAGTTATCACGAAGCTAATGAAGCGTTTCGTAAAATATCGTATCATGTTTATAAACTAAAACCTTCTGCCCTGAAATCACCAAAAGAAGTGGCGCTTTATAATGAACTTCTAATAACACTCCGCGAGTGGGCAATGGTTAGACAAAATTTATCAGAACTTAAGAAACAAAAAGTTTCTACTTATAATTGGATAATTCTCGGTGCGATTTCAGCGGTTTTGATTGGTTCTCTTTTAATGATTCGCGCGGAAACGATTTATACAACAAAACTTTCTGCCAGTTTATCAATAGTTGCAGTTCTTTTTGCTCTTGATATGCTGTATGAATTGAATAATTTAAACAAAAGAAAAAGAAGAAAAATTGCCAGAAGATATACGAATAATATCAGTAGATTGGAATGATATGCCAGAGCAGATTTTAATCAAAAAATACTCAGGCGTTCTCGTTCCGTTTGATGCCGAAAAGATTAAAAATACTTGTAGACGAGCTGGAGCTTCAGAAGAATTAGCAGAAAAAGTGGCAAAAATGGTTGAATCAAAAGTTTACAGAGGGATGACGACAAGAGAGATAATGAAATTGACGCTTAAGATTTTAGACAAAGAAAAACCTGCTGTTGCCGCTCGTTATACTCTTCGTGATGCAATTTTTAAACTTGGTCCAGCTGGATTTCATTTTGAAAAATATGTAGCCGCGCTTTTAAAAGCATATGGATATAAAACCAAATTACCGCCCATTCTTCAGGGCGCGTGTGTAGAACACGAAATTGATGTTGCCGCGGAAAAAGATAATCGCGCGGCAATTATTGAATGCAAACTGCGCCAATCAGTTCGCATTTTTATTAGTATTAAAGATGTTATGTCAACTTGGGCGCGGTTTTTAGATTTAGTTGATGGCGCGGCAATTGGAAAATGTCCACACTATGATGAGATTTGGATTGTGACTAATGCAAGAATTTCTGGACAAGGAACGAGATACGGACATTGTAAAAATATGGTTTTGCTTTCTTGGGATCATCCGCGCGACCGACCGCTTCCCGCGTGGATAGATGACAAAACGCTTTATCCTATAACCGTTCTTCGTAAATTAGATAAAGCTTCATTAGATAGTTTTGCTAAAGCTGGCGTGCTTTTGGTACGCGATTTAACGCGCAGGGATACAAAGAAACTTCAGGAGAAAATTAAAATTCCAAAAAATAAATTAGAAAAGTTTATTAAAGAAGCAAAAGAAATATGCGCGTTATAGTAATCATTTTTCTTTTTGTAATTTTTGTCGCTGCCAACCTTTACATTTTTTCTCATTTTGCCATTCCTGTTAATTTTGAGAGAGAAATTGAATATGGCGCGACATTTTCAAAACCTTATGCCGAGGACTTTGATTTAGATTGGAAAGAAACTTATTTAGCAATTTTAGATGATTTGAAAGTTCGCAAGCTTCGTGTTCCAGCATATTGGGATTTGATTGAACCAGAGCAGGATAAATATAATTTTGAAGATTTGGATTGGCAGATAGATGAAGCAGAAAAACGCGACGCAAAAATTATTCTTGCAATTGGCAGAAAACTGCCACGTTGGCCAGAATGTTTTATGCCAATATGGGTCAAAGATTGGAATGAAACTGCGCAACAAGAAAGAGTTTTTAAGATGCTACGTGATGTGGTCATTCGTTATAAAGACAGAGATGTAATCTCGGCTTGGCAGGTGGAAAATGAACCATTCTTCAGGTTTTTTGGTGAGTGCCCGCCAGCTGACGAAGAGTTTTTAAAAACAGAAATTGAGGTTGTAAAATCTCTTGACGATACACGCCCAATTATCATAACAGAAAGCGGTGAGCTGTCATCTTGGCTCCGTGGGGGAAAATACGGAGATACTTTAGGTGTGAGTATGTATTGGATTGTTTGGAACAGGCATTGGGGTTATTTTCACCACCATATTCCAGCTATTTATTATAAT
>JAYEKT010000007.1:18728-21575 GCA_034716735.1 Patescibacteria group bacterium | reverse complement strand
CCATCAACCGAGTAAGCAGAAGCGCCTATGCCTCTCCAAGACCACTCATCTGGCAAATCATCTCCGTCTTCATCTATTTCAAAAGAAGAATTTTTAATATAATTTTTACTTACTCCACTACCTTTTCTAATTAAATCCGAACATCCTGCAAAACTGGCATCGCACATTTCCACATTTTTATTTAAATAAATTCTGTCGGCAGGATTCCAACTATCTCCTGTTTTTGAACGAGAATACCATTTACAACCAACATTTCCCACGTTGCAATTATCATAATCTAAAGTGTTTTTAAGATATGAAACTTTCTTTCCTTCGCGATTTGTTAAGGTTTCACAAGATGAATATTCTGCCGAACAAGTGTCGGCAGTCATACGCCAGATATTTTTCTCGCGCGTGCAATAACCCCACGCGCCCAAACATTTTCCATCATTATCTTCCTCAATACAGGAAGGCGTATCAACACACATACTTTCGCGCAAATCTCCCTCTGCTGAAGCAAGACGCGAACCGCTTACCTTGAGTTTACATTGAGTTATTGGGAACTTCAAAATCCAATTTGGATTTATTAAATGGCACCATGGAGATGGGTCGGTTGTATCTGAACCACAATCATCAAAACCATTAACCACCTCGCCTAATGTAATGGGGTTTCCAATGTCATTTGCCATGGAATTAGCTGCCAACTCCCAGCCAATTGGGATAATTCTTGCTTTACGCAGTTTTACTAAATTACTGTAACAATAACCGTAAGTATAGCAATTTGGATCTTGGTTGCGCGATTTATCTTCAAGTGGAATAAGCGGCCAGTTACCACGCAAATAACCTTTTTGTAGCGCGTCTTTAACCGTAATAGTATTTCCGCCGGCAGATTGTGACAGGGCTGCGGCAAAAGAAGCATCCATTACACAATTTTGCGAACCGCGCTCGTTGGGACAAGTGGTAAATTCACTCAAAGGACTATAATTTGTAACTTCTAATATCGACGGAGTGAGCAAGTCGGCAAAAATTTCTTCCGCGGCAATCCGTCCACCTGACGGTTCAGTACCGCTACCGCCTAAATCCCACAAACTTCCACGTTCTGAAATTAATTCTCCAGTATCAAACATACCCTCCATTATGTTACTAAAAAGATTTGATGTTAAGGTATTTAAAAACAAAGAGCCAACATTAAGCCCCATAGAAATCCATGAATCTGCAGAAGCAAGCACATTTTCAACGCTCTGTTCTGTGCCTCTTTGAGGAGCCCTTACAAATCTGTTGCGCAATTCTTCTTCTACTAATGTTACTGGTGATTCAATATATCCTGAAACACCTACCACTGGTTTGATTCCTCCTCCCTCTCGACGCGCTTCAATTGCTCCTTGTGATTTTTTCGCTTGTTCAGTTGCTATTTTTTCATGGAGAGCCAAAATGGAGCCAAGCCCGCCTTCGCCAGGACGAATGGAACGCGCATATTCTGCCAAAACCTCGCCACTTGAATTTTCTGCGATAAACTGATCCCAATTTGCGGATAATTCATTCCAACTGCACCGCGGACGTGGCTCATATGTCTGAACAACACCAAGTTGAATAGACATAGAAACTTCTGGCAAAAAATCAAGCGAGGGAGAACACAAATCCACAGGCCACCCATCGGAAAGTTCGTCTATTGCGCTTGCGGCAGTATCAAGCGCGACATCGCTAATATATGAACCAAAATCTTTATATTCAAAAAGTGGCCCCTGCCCTTGTCCTCCTGAACTAACCCAAATAGCCGCGTCATAGGCAAGTTTTTGTAAAAAGTAATTTAAAGAATTAAAAACCGTCTGTGAAAGGGCTCCTCTCCATAACCCCTGAAGTTCATTCATAATCCACTGGCGAACTTCCATTCCCTCAAGAGCCGGCGCGGAAACAACCCATTGGGCATGAATACGAGGAACCAAAACAAAAGCATTGATGCTAACAATACACACTAAAACTATGATTATAGTTGTCTTTTTAAGAGACATTTTTTCTTAATTTACTACTCTGTTTGTTTCAAAGTTTCGTTATATAATTTTTCTAAATCTATGTCGGAAATTTTGCCGAGAATTTCTTCAGATACTCCTGTATTGCGAAGAAGATTGCGCAATTCTGAAACATTAAGACCTTGGAATTGTTCCAAAGTATCTGCTGGTTCAGCGGGTTCTGAAGGCATAATATCTTGCGCGCCTTCTGCTGACTCAATATCTTGAGTCCTTAACTCACTACCACAAGATTTTCCTCTTACACAATTAGGATCTTCTCCTTCATCAAGCTCTTCTTTGTCAAAATAACCATCTGAATCTGTATCCTCTAAATAAGGACTGGTTTTATAAAAATAAAGTTCGTCATAATCAGAAAGTCCATCATTATCCGTGTCTTTATTTTGAAGATTAAAAAACGAATCCTCTTGATTTTCAAAACCCCCTTTTTCTCCTGAATTCATAACCAAAGAAATTTGAAGACGATTTTTAAAATAAAGAGTGCCTAAAATTAGCCCACTTATTCCTAACACAATAAGTAAGCCAAAAGCGACTTTTTGCTCACGGCCTAAAGTTGTCCACATATATATATTCTTTATTAAATTATACCAAATTTAACGGACTAAAACAAAATCACCAATACCCAAACACTCCAACTAACTGAAATATCTTATGCCGAAGCGCGGCTTTTCTGCCTT
Source organism: Patescibacteria group bacterium (assembly GCA_034716735.1). Lineage (GTDB taxonomy): Bacteria > Patescibacteriota > Patescibacteriia > DYHP01 > DYHP01 > JAYEKT01. The sequence continues at coordinate 18,895 of JAYEKT010000007.1, read as the reverse complement.
TTTCAGTAAGACATAATTCTAATCGTTCTCCTCTTTTTCTTTCTTTAGCATCTTCTATTAATCTTGAAATCTTGCTAAATCTTACTTGCTGATAAATAGACACGGTCGTGTCTATTTATCAGCTTTTAATTTAATCATTTAATTTTTGATTCTATTAGTTTAATTCA
>JAYEKT010000007.1:0-18628 GCA_034716735.1 Patescibacteria group bacterium | reverse complement strand
GCGGTTCCAATCAAAAATATAGAGCCATTGCAATTTTGCTATGACCTGTTTTTTAATGCTTTTTCTACCTCTTTGCTAACTTTTTTGATTGCTTGTTCTCCATTTATCTCTAAAGTTCCATACTTTTTCTTATAGAATCTTATAACTGGCATTGTATTTTTTCTGAAAATTTCAAGACGTTTTTTGATCGCGTTCGGCTTGTCGTCATCACGTTGTCTTAGCTTTCCTTTACACTTGTTGCACACGTCTTTCTTTTTCGGCTTCTTAAACACAAGATGATAATTTTCATTACATTTTGAGCAGACACGACGCCCACTCAAACGACGCATTGTTTCTTTTGACGAAATTTTGATAAAGATTATATGCGTTGGCTCAAAAAACTTTTCAAATGATTTTACCTGCTCCATATCGCGTGGAAAACCATCTACCACAATTCCTTTTTTAGATTTTTTTAATGCTTTTTTGATTAATTTTATGGTAATTTCATGAGGAACAAGTAGTCCATTGTCCATAAAAGAAGATAGTTTTTTACCGAGTTTTCCTCCTTTTTTCTTTTCAGCGCGAAGCAAGTCGCCCATAGAAACAGCAGAAATTTTTAATTTTTCGGCAAGCAACTGTGACTGTGTCCCCTTTCCACTTCCTTGAGAACCTAAAACTATAATTTTATATTGTTTTTTCATATGATGTTATTCCTTTATATAACCATGCCCACCAAATACCCCAATATCGTCCCTGTTGCTATTGGTGGAAGCGCTGGTATCGGTCTTTTGCGACCAGTTAAAAAAATAGTTTGTGTTATATATAATCCTACCAAAGAACCAATTACCGCGCCAATGGTTGGCAACCATCCATATGGGAGTATGGCAACAATGAATACAGTCGGAAGCGCCAAATCACCTGTGCCCAAAAACATAAATTTGTCTTTTGGTTTGATTTTTTTAAACTTTAAAAATAAATCTTTTACATCAAACGGAATCATCAATGCCATTATAACCCCCCTTTCAAGTAATCCACGGAACATCTTGACCATATGTTTTGTAACAAACACAGCAATAATATCATAAAAAGATAATAAAACCAAAATAATCAAAACCTCTTTAACTGACAACACTAAACCAATGCCAACAGAAAGTCCGGCGATTCCTAAAATTATGGCTAAGTTTTGCGTAAATGGCGTAGGATAAAAATATCTTACGAAAATTACCGTAGCCGCAATAAGTATTGCCACGTCTTTTGGTAAAAACACTTCAACAATTAGCCAAACACCAAAAAATACCGCGAAAGAAAACAAAATGTCAAAGAAAATTTTACCTCGACTCATTTTCAAAAATGACAGAAAAATTAGTGTGCCGACAAAAAATATAATAATCATCTGCCAAAATTCAAACCCGCTTCTTTGCGCGATTTCAGTCATCTGTGAACCTGCAAACTGATATGCTCTTTGCGCGCCCAAAATCCCCAACCCTTGGGTTATTAAAAAACACACAACAGTAAAAAGCAGAATATTTATATTAAATGGACGAAGTTGTTTCATATTTATATTATATCATCTTCCTGTCATTCCTGCCTATTCGGCAAGCTCAGGATAAACTCTGGCAGGAATCCAGATAACAAAAATGGTATGTTCATCTGAACATACCATTTTTATAATACTTATAATCTTAAAAATCAAAAAACTTCTCTGTAGAGAAGTTTTAATCTTTATTCCTTTTCAGATGAAATTAAATTTACTTCCTGAAGCGCCAAAGTGATATGTCCATCATTTGGATAAGCTTTAACCCAACGAGAATCTAACGCTAATCTAAAATCCCCCCTTTTATAGACATAGTCCCCCGTCTTTTTATCTTTTTTAAAAGGCCCAATTGGCAAACAAAGATTGTTTTTTTCATCGCAAATTCCACCACAAATTTCAGCAACTTTTTCTAATGAATCTGTTTCAATCACATAGAGTAGTTTCTGCGGTCCCAAAGTCAAAGAATACAAGGCAAAAACTTTCTTCATTTCTTCCTCCTTTTTCGCATTGTTTTGCGTTTTTATTTTGCGTAGTTTCGCGATTCTAAAACCCTTCGTATTCTCTCATTGTAAGTTGAGATTCTGTTTGTTTTACAATTTCAATTACAACAGAAACCACAATCAATAAACTTGTTCCGCCAATAACAAGTGATGTTCCGCTAAATTGCTGCATTAAAAGCGGTAAAATTGCAATGGCTCCTAAGAATAACGCGCCAGCAAAAATCACGCGATTTGTAATATATTGTAAATACGTTGCGGTATTGCGACCTGGTCTAATGCCTGGAATAAACCCGCCATTTTTCTGTAAATTTTCCGCAATTTGATTTGGATGGAAAATAACTGCAGTGTAAAAATAAGTAAAGGCAACAACCAAAAGAAAATAAAATATACCATAAAAGGCCTGATTTCTAAATAAATCAATTACAAATTGCGCCATAGTTGCAAGAATTTCTGTCCGCGCTTTTAAGAAAAATTGAGCAATCATTGGGGGAAATAAAACAATGGAAATTGCAAAAATGATTGGAATAACACCTGCCATATTAACCCTAATTGGAAGATGAGTCGCTGCGCCGCCATACATCCTCATTCCCCTCACTCTTTTAGCATATGAAACTGGAACGTTTCTTTGCCCTTCGGCAATAATTACAACACCGATAATTGTTACAATAGCAATCGCCGCGAAAAGAAGAATGTTAAAAATCTGCGCTTTGTCAAAAGTAAAAAGGGCTCTTTGAATCACTCCTGGAAGCCCTGAAATAATACCCGCAAAAATCAAAATAGAAATGCCGTTGCCAATCTTTTTTTCTGAGATAAGCTCTCCTATCCACATTAAAAATATCGTACCAGCAGTTATTGTAAGCATTGTAATCCCAAGTGAGAGTGGAGAAACATCTGTTATAATCGGTCGTGACGCTTGACGTAGCAATGTTATCATTCCGTAAGATTGAAGAAGCGCAAGAGGAATGGTCGCGTATCTTGTGTACTGATTAATTTTTTCGCGCCCACCCGGCTCTTTTGAAAGCGCTTCAAGCTGTGGAATTATCATTGTAAGAAGCTGAAAGATAATTGAGGCGGTAATATACGGAGCAATACCCAAAGCAACAACTGAAAAATTTTCCATTGTTCCGCCTGAAAAAACATTCATCAATCCCAAAACTTGATTTGAACTAAAAAAAGCGCGCAAATTTTCCACATCCACTCCTGGAAGAGGAATATGCGCGACAAATCTAAAAATTACGAGCATTGCCAATACGAACAAAATGCTATTTCTCAAATCTTTAACTTTCCAGATTTGAATGATTTTATCAAACCAACTCATATTTTAAAAATACAAGAATAAAATAATATAAAAATAAAATATTTTTATGTTTTTATAATTTTATATTTTAATAATCCCCCCACTTTTCTCTATCTTCTCTCTCGCAGATTTTGATACATCGCAACCAATAATAGTAAACTTCTTCTCCGTCTCTCCTTTTCCTAAAATCTTAACTCCTTTATCAATTTTACTAATTAATCCTGATTCGCGCAAAGTTTTTGGGGTGATTTTTGCGTTGTCATTAAATTTAGCGTCTAAATCGTTGATATTCAAAACTTCAGGTTTTGGTTTTAAACTCTTAAACCCTCTTTTTTTTGGTACTGATAAAAGCATCTGTTTCATACCTTTATATTTCAAGCCGCCCTTTCCGCCAGAACGTGAACGTTGTCCTTTCAAACCACGAGTAGAATAAGTCCCGTGTCCAGAAGCATTGCCTCGACCAACACGTTTTTTATTGCGTTTAGATCCTTTAGCTGGCTTAATTGTATGGAGCGCTAATGGCATATTATTTTTTCTTTAAAGTTAAACTTTTTAACGCTTCAAATGTAGCTTTTGTATTATTAATCTTACTCTTAGAACCCAAAATCTTCCCAACAACATTTGGGACTCCTGCCAATTCAAATATAATTCGCATAGCTCCGCCTGCTTTAATACCTGTTCCTTTGGGAGCTGGTTTAATCAAAATTTTTGCCGCGCCGAATTTTGTTCTTACTTCATGCGGTATGGTTTCGTTTACTAAAGATATTTTAATTATATCTTTTTTTGCTTTTTTAGCTGCCTTGTTTACCGCTATGGCAACATCAGCGCCCTTTGAAACAGCATAACCAGCTGAACCCTTCTTATCTCCTAAAACAAGACAAGCGCGAAAACGCAAATGTTTTCCGCCCTTTGTAACACGGGTTACGCGAGCCAAATCCAAAATCTTCTGCTCGTAATCTGATTCAGGTCTGTTGTCTCTTCTTCTTAATTGTCTTCTTTCTTTCATAAAAAAATTTATTTAAAATATTAATCCGCCTTCACGCGCGCCTTCTGCTATTGCCTTTATTCTACCATGATACTTATATCCACCCCTATCAAAAACTACTGTTTTTATCTTTTTTTCTAATGCCTTTTTAGCAATCAATTTTCCTACTTCAAACGCAACTGCTACTTTTCCTTTAAAATTCTTCGTATCCAATTCTTTGTCACTTGCGCTTACTAAAGTAATCTTTTTCTCGTCATCTATTAATTGAACATAAATATGAGATAAACTGCGAAAAACTGACATTCTTGGACGTTCTGTTGCGCCAAAAATTCTAGCTCTTACTCGAGCATGTCTTCTTTTACGTAGATTAATTTTCTTTTTGTGGATATTCATAAAATCTTTGAGGATTACGTCGCTCCAGTTTTTGCGGCTTTTCCTGCTTTTCTTCTAACAACTTCTCCAACATAACGTATTCCTTTACCTTTGTATGGTTCTGGTTTTTTAATTTTACGGATTCTTGCCGTAATTTCACCAACCAATTGTTTATCAATGCCAGAAATTGTAATAATATTTTTTTCTACCTTTATTTCAATTCCGTCTGGTATCTTAAATTCTACTGGATGAGAAAAACCAACTTCAATTTTTAAATCATTTCCAATAAGGGCAACTTTATAACCAACACCAACCAATTCTAATTTCTTTTCATATCCTTCAGTTACTCCTTTTACCATATTTGCAATTAATCTTTGGTAAAGCCCCCACAAAGCTCGATGTTTTTTATCTTTTGGATTTTGTACGGTAACAGAAGCAATCTTATCATCAATTGTAACGACAACACCTGAAATCAACTCCTGCTTAAGTTCGCCTTTTGGTCCTTTTACAATTACAAACTTATCAGTAATTTTTACTTCAACGTTTTCTGGTATATCTATAAATTGTTTACCAATTCTTGACATATTAGTATACTTCACAAATTACCTCGCCACCAAGACGTCTTTTTCTCGCTTCTGTGTTTGTCATCAAACCACAAGAAGTCGAGATAATTGCAACTCCTATACCACCTAAAACACGTGGCAAATTATCGCAAGAACAATAAAAACGGCGACCAGGTTTGCTTATTCTTTTGATTGAATTAATACTGGATTTTTTATCTTGCTCGTATTTTAATTTAATTTTAAGCTGGCCAAAACCTTCATTTTCTTTTTTTGCATCCAGCACATATCCTTCTTCTTTTAAAATTTTGGCAATAGCAAATTTAATTTTTGAGTACGGCAAAACTACTTCTGTTTTTGAAACGACAGAAGCGTTTCTTATTCTTGTTAACATGTCGGAAATTGGATCTGTTATCATATTTTTACCAAGATGATTTAGTTATTCCGGGTATTTCCCCTTTATTAGCTAACTCACGAAAGCAAATTCTACACAAATCAAAATCTCTCATATACCCTCTTTTTCTTCCGCAACGCCAACATCTCCGCACAACACGCGTGCTAAATTTTGGTTTTTTATTTGATTTTGCTATCTGACTTTTTGTCGCCATATTTACTTTTTCTTAAATGGGAATCCCAATAAAGTTAATAATTCTAATCCTTCTTTTTTTGTTTTTGCGTCTGTAACAACTGTGACTTCAAGACCGTGTAATTTTTCTACTTCATCTGGTCTAATTTCAGGAAAAACAATGTGTTCTTCTATGCCAATGGTTAAATTTCCCTGTCCATCAATTGCTTTAGGAGAAAGACCACGGAAATCTCGTACACGTGGCAAACTTACATTAACCAATTTTTCTACAAAATCATACATTCTTGTTTTACGTAATGTTGCCTTTATTCCAACAACCATTCCTTCTCTAATTTTGAAAGAAGAAACAGATTTTTTCGCTTTTGTTTTTACGGGCTTCTGACCAGTGATACGTGTTAAGGTATTTTTTACAACATCTTCATATTTTTTATCTTTTAACCCATGACTCAAACCGATATTTAAAACTACCTTAACTAACTTAGGGGATGATAAGGGGTTCTTATAACCGAATTTCTCCATCAGCTTTGGGACTATTTGATTTTTATATTCTTCTTTTAAACTCATATTTATATAGCTTGTTTACATTTTTTACATACTCTCTGTTTTTGACCTTCATTATCAGCAAGCTTATAACCAATCCGTGTTCCGCTACTGCATTTTGGGCAAACAAATGTCACATTTGAAATATCAATAAGGCGTGGAATTTCAATTCTTTGTCCTTTTTCTCCCTGTTTACGAGGACGGACATGTTTTTTAATGATATTTAATCCCTCTACCGCAACTTTTCTTTTTTCTATGTCAATCTTAACAATCTTCCCGGTTTTACCGCGATCTTTTCCACTTAACATTTTTACTTTATCGCCTTTTTTTAATTTCATATTCTTTATAATACTTCTGGCGCCAAAGAAACTATTTTTGTAAATCCCTTTGCGCGAAGTTCACGCGCCACAGGTCCAAAAATACGTGTTCCTTTTGGCTCTTTTGATTTTTTATCAATAACAACTACTGCATTATCATCAAAACGAACATATGAACCGTCTTTTCTTCTAATTTCTTTTCTGGTTCGGACAACAACAGCGTGAACAACTTCATGTGTCTTCACAGTACCACGAGGCGCTGCCTCTTTCACAGCGCAGGTGATTATATCACCAACACTTGCATAACGTCTCTTAAATCCATTGAGTACCTTAATGCACTGGAGTTTTTTAACTCCAGAATTGTCAGCTGATTTTAACATTGTCTGAACTTGTATCATATGATTATTTATAAACTACTCTCCATTTCTTATCTTTAGAAATCGGCCTGCATTCTTCAAAAAACACAACGTCGCCAACCTTAAACTGTTCTTTTTCATCATGAACCTTAAAACGACGGCTAGATGTATACTGTTTCAGATATTTTGAATGTGTTTTTCTTGTGTCAATTCTAACAACTATCGTCTTTTTCATCTTATCTGAGACGACTGTTCCCTTAAATCTTCGTTTAATCTTCTTTTTTTCTTCCATATTTTTCTTTTAATATCGTTAATAATCTTGCAATTGTTCTTTTAATGCTACGCACCTCTCTTATATTTTTCAGCTGTTTCTGGGAGACCTTAAATCTCAAATCTCTAAGCTTTTCTCTTTCTTGACTCAAGATTCTTTTGATTTCTTTTTCAGATTTTTCTTTTAATTCCTTAATCTTCATATTATTTCACAATGAACTTTGTTTTAATTGGTAATTTATGACCCGCGCGTCTACATGCTTCCTTGGCCAATTCTTCTGTCACACCATCAATCTCAAATAAAACCATACCAGGTTTTATAATAGCAACATAGTGGTCAACTGCTCCCTTGCCTTTTCCCATTGGAACTTCTGAGCCCTTTGCTGTAACTGGTTTATCTGGAAATATGCGAATCCAAACTTTTCCACCACGTTTCAAATAATGAATAATAGCTCGTCTTGCAGCTTCTATCTGACGTGAGGTCACCCATGATGAAGAAAGAGATTTAATACCAAAAGCGCCAAAACTAATTTTAATCTTATCAGACGCAACTCGCTTGCCTCTTGCTCTTCCTTTGTGCCATTTTCGATGTTTTACTTTCTTTGGTATTAACATATTATTTCTTGAACACTTCGCCTTTATAAATCCACACCTTTATCCCAATCGTTCCATAAGTGGTATAAGCAATGGCTCTGCTGTAATCTATATCTGCCCGTAAATTATGAAGGGGTATTCTACCCCACGAAAGATGCTCTGTACGAGCAATCTCTGCTCCGTTTAAACGTCCCTTTATCATTACTTTTGCGCCCTTAGCTCCTGCTTTTTCTATCCTATCAAGTGTTTGTTTTAAAACTCTACGATAAGGAACACGCTTCTCAAGTTCAAGCGACATCAATTCTGCTGTAATAGTGGCTGAAAGCGCAGGTTTTGAAAATTCCTGAATGTTAATTTTAATCTCAAGTTTCTTTCTATCTTGATTTTTCTGATTTTTAAAAAAATTATCAATTATATTTTTCTTTAATTCCTCTGCGCCTTGACCACCGCGTCCAATAATCATTCCTGGTTTTGCTGTGTGAATCACAATAGTGATATTTGCCGGCATACGTTCAATACTAATACTATCTACTCCTGCATTTCTAAGTTTCTTTTTTAAAAATTTTCGAATTTTTGAATCTTCTTGCAAAAATTTTTGAAAATCCTTTTTTCTCGCAAACCAATTAGATTTCCAAGTATAAAGTTGTTTGATTCTGAAAATTGTAGGATGAACTTTGTGACCCATATAATTATTTCTTTATTTCTTTATTTTTATCTTTTGCGTCTGCAGGTTTTTTTTCTGTCAAAACCTTTTCACCCAATACTATATCAATATGAGAACTACGTTTCCGTATTGTTGCCGCTCTTCCATGCGCTCTTGGATGCCATCTTTTCAAAGTTGGACCTTCGTCAACCACAATTTTTTTTATAAATAGATTTTCTTTTTTCAATTGAAAATTATTTTCTGCATTTGCAATCGCTGAACGCAAAAGTTTCAAAATCGGCTCCTTTGCAAGTTTAGGAGTAAATTTGAGTTGATTTTCCGCATCTTTTACATCTAATCCCCTAATTAAATCTACAACGAGTCTAACTTTTCTTGGTGATTTTCGTATATATTTTACGCTTGCTTTAATTTCCATATATTATGCTTTTTTTGCTACTTCACGCGCCGCTTGCGCTGACTTGGTCTCTAATTCTTTTTGTATCTTTCCACCATGACGAACAAATTTTCTTGTAAGTGAAAATTCTCCTAATTTATGTCCGACCATATTTTCTACTATAAAAACAGGCACATGCACTTTACCATTATGAACCCCAATTGTAAAGCCCACCATCTCTGGCGCAATAGTAGAAGCGCGCGACCAAGTTTTTATAACTGTTTTATCGCCTGGGCGCAATTTGCTTATCTTGTTTAGTAATTTTTGATCCACAAATGGACCTTTTTTTAGTGATCTAGCCATATTTACCTCTTCTTTTTACTTCTTCGTTTTAAAATTAACTTATTTGACCATTTCTTTTTCTTCCGCGTCTTAACTCCCAATGCTTTCTTTCCCCATGGAGTTTTCGGCGCCTTAAGACCTATTGGATTTTTGCCTTCACCTCCGCCATGTGGATGGTCTACTGGATTCATTGCCTTACCTCTTACTGTTGGTTTGATACCCATATTTCTTTTTCTTCCTGCTTTTCCTATGCGAATTAAACGATGGTCTGGATTACTTACCACGCCAATAGTTGCCATACATTTTTCCGATATTAATCTGATTTCTTTTGAAGGCATTCTAAGCTGGGCGTATCCTTTTTCTATTGCCATAATTTTTGTGCTCGTTCCTGCGCCTCTTGCTATTTTTCCGCCTCTATCTGGCGCAAGTTCTACATCGTGAATGAGCATACCTGTAGGTATATATTTAACTGGCATTCTATTTCCTGTTTTGATTTCGATTTTTGATTTTGAAGAAACAAATTTGTCTCCAACTTTTATATCAGCAGGGGCGATAATATAGATTTTTTTACCATCTTTATATTCTAAAAGCGCCAATCGAGCCCCTCTGTTTGGATCGTATTCAATGGCAACAACTTTTGCTAATTCATCAAATCTTTCTTTTCTTGAATCAATGATTCTAATAAATCTTTTTGCGCCGCCACCGCGATGCCGCACTGTAATTTTACCATGCGCGTTACGACCACCTGTTCGTTTCTTAATCCTTATTAATTTCTTTTCAGGTCTTTTTTTTGTCACATCTAAACATGCGTCAACGCTTGCGTGACGTCTACCAGGTGTTGTTGGTTTGTAAAATTTAAGTGGTGACATAATGTTATTTGTGTTATTTACTATACCCCCTCATATACTTGTATTGTTTCGCCTTTCTTCAATGTTATAATTGCTTTTTTTCTATCTTTTAATTTTCCAAAATTTCTTCCAAATCTAACCCTTTTGCCAAGAACACTTATAACACGGATTCTGATTGGAGCAACGCCATATACATTTTTTATGGCTTTTTTAATTTCATTTTTACTTGCTCGAGGAGAAACTTCAAAAACATATTGGTTCAATGCGCTAAGTCCTGTAACCTTTTCAGAAATAATCGGACAAATTAAAATACGAAAAGCGTCGCCAGTATCTTCTTTTTTTACCTTTTTTAGCTTCTCCACTGGTTTTTCTGTCTTTTTTCCTTCTTTCTTTGGCTTTGGCGCGACTTCTGGTGTTTCAATTTTACCACCCTTCGGGTGGTCTCCCATAGGGATATTTTCTGCAACTTTTTCTGCCGGCGCGCCTTCTTTAAAAGGTTTTTTCTTAAATTTAAATTTGTTCCAAAATGCCATATTATTTATCTTTATACCTTTCTTCTATCTTTTTAATTGTTTCCGTTGTCATCAATAGATATTTATGTCTTATAACTTCCAACGCGTTTAAATTTCCAACTATTTCTGCATCTACCCAAGGAATATTTGCTGTTGATTTTATAATTTTTTCGTCCTTGTTTGAAATCGCAACCAAAGTTTTTTTACCAACAGGTAATTTTTTAAGAATCTCTACTAATTTTTTTGTTTTCATTTCCTCAAGCTCCAACTTATCAAGAACAATTAAATTTCCACTTGATGCTTTATCGCTAAGACACATAAAATATGCTTTCTGGCGCATTTTTTTATTAATTTTCTGCTTGAAATTTCTTTCATTGCGAGGACCAAAAGTAACACCTCCGCCTATCCATATAGGTGAGCGAATTGAGCCGTGTCTTGCCCGTCCAGTGCCTTTTTGTCTCCATGGTTTTCGCCCGCCTCCACGTACTTCTCCGCGGGTTTTTGTGTGCGCAAGATTCTGACGCGCGTTTGCTTCTATGGCGGTCACGACTTGATGGACAACTACTTCTTTAACAGGACAATCAAAAATCTTTGAGTCAAGTTTTTCTTCACCAACAACTTCTCCTTTTTGATTGTAAATCTTAATTTTCATAAAAATCTTATGTATAAATTAATACCAGTCCATTCCTCGCTCCTGGCACAGCTCCTTTAATTGCAAGCATACCTTTCTCCTTATCCACTTCCACCACTTCAAGATTTTTTACTGTAACTCTATCTCCGCCCATTCTCCCAGCCATTTTCTTTCCTTTAAAAACTTTTGCCGCGCCTGTGTCACCAATTGAACCTGGCATTCTTTCCTGGTCCTTGTGTCCATGCGAAGCAGGCCCACCTTTAAATCCGTGTCTTTTAACAACGCCCTGAAAACCCTTACCTTTTGAGGTACCCGTTACAGCGACCTTATGACCTTCTTTAAACACATCTACTTCAATTTTATCTCCACGATTATATTCTTTTGCTTCATCTTCATTAATACGAAATTCATTTAAAAAACGCAAATTTGATAAATCCTTAACATGACCTTTCAAAGATTTTGAAAGGTTCTTTTTTTCTCCGCATCCAATTTGTACAGCGCTATAACCATCTTTTGATAAAGTTTTTACTTGCGTAACAACACAAGGTTCTACTTTAATCAATGTCACTGGCACAACCACGCCATCTTCCTTGAATTTCTGCGTCATTTCTAATTTTTTTCCTAATATAAACTTCATAAAATGCTTCGCATTTTTTCCTACTTTCGTAGTCTGATAATAAAAAAACCAGAAATCCACCTACAAAAATAAATTATTGGCGAATTTCTAGCCTTTTATTAGAATATATGTTTTCAGGCTTTAAATTTTATTTGATTGTTAATTCCTTTCTTTATAATCATCTATGAAGCTAAGCAAAGGTTTCCATATAGGTCTTTCTTTGCCGTCCGTTGATGATATTATAATTGCATCTTTATTTCAACATCTACCCCAGCTGGTAAACTTAGATTTGTTAACGAATCTATTGTTTTTGTAGTGGGCTCAATAATATCTATAACACGCTTGTGAATCCTCATCTCAAACTGTTCGCGTGAATCTTTATGAACAAAAGTTGAACGATTCACCGTATATTTTCTCTTTTCTGTCGGCAACGGTATTGGTCCGATTACATTAGCGCCCGTGCGTTCTGCTGTTTCTAATATTGTACGAGCAGATTGATCAATTATTTTATGATCATATGCGCGAAGCTTAATACGAACCTTTTGTTGGCGTATTTCTTCTTTTTTGTCTGTATTTTTTTTCTTCTCTGACATGTTATTTAAAGATCTTCTTATTCATTAAGCCCATCCCGATAAACTCGGGATGGGCTTAACATTTAATTTATAATTTTAGTTACAACGCCTGCTCCAACCGTTCTACCACCTTCACGAATAGCAAATTTCTGTTTTTCTTCAAGGGCAATAGGGGTAATAAGCTTAATCTTAACATTAACTGTATCACCAGGCATAACCATCTCTGTGCCTTCTGGTAATGTAGCTTCTCCAGTTACATCAGTTGTTCTAATGTAAAACTGTGGTTTATAGCCCGTAAGAAATGGTTTGTGTCGCCCGCCCTCTTCTTTAGTTAACGCATAAATTTCTGCTTCAAATTCAGTGTGAGGCGTAACAGTTCCTGGTTTTGCCAAGACCTGCCCTCTTTCAACTTGGTCTTTTCTAGTGCCACGAAGCAAGACACCTGCATTATCACCAGCGCGGCCTTCATCTAATGATTTGTTAAACATCTCTATACCAGTAACTACAGTTTTTTGTGTGTCGCGAACACCAATAATTTCCACTTCTTCACCTGTTTTAACAATTCCTCTTTCAATTCTACCAGTAACTACTGTACCACGTCCTTCAATTGAGAAAACATCTTCAACGGGCATTAAGAAATCTTTATCAGTTTCACGAGTTGGTTCTGGAATGTATTCATCTAATGCCTTCATTAAGTCCATAATTGGCTGGGCTACTGTATCATCTGTTGGATTTTCTAAAGATTTAATAGCAGAACCGCGAATAATAGGTATTTCGTCACCAGGAAACTCGTATTTCTTAAGCAAATCTCTGATTTCTTCCTCAACTAAATCAATAAGCTCTTTATCATCAACTTGGTCTACTTTATTCAAGAAGACAACAATGTGAGGCACGCCAACCTGACGAGCAAGCAAAATGTGTTCTCTTGTCTGAGGCATAACACCGTCAGCAGCAGAAACAACAAGAATTGCGCCATCCATTTGAGCCGCGCCTGTAATCATATTTTTAACATAGTCAGCATGACCTGGACAATCTACGTGAGCATAATGACGGCTTTCGCTCTCATACTCAACATGAGCTGTTGCAATAGTAATACCACGCGCTTTTTCTTCTGGAGCGGCATCAATCTGCTCAACACTTTTGTCTTGAGCTGTTAATCCTTTAGCAACTAATACTTTTAATATCGCTGCTGTTAAGGTTGTTTTACCATGGTCAACGTGGCCAATAGTACCAACATTAATATGTGGTTTGCTACGTTCAAATTTATCTGCCATATATTTTGTTTGTGTCCTTATAGGACTTAAATTTTTTTATTTAGTTAATACTTAATATACATAATTTATTAAATAAAATCAAGTGATTTTCTAATCTTCTATCGATTCAAGATAAAAATGTTCTTCTGTTTCCAACGGAGTAGATGGTTCTGATAATTTTATCTTCTTCATATCTACTGAAGCAGGAGAAACGCTATCTGGTTCAAGTGGGTCTGAACCAGCTAATGCAGAAACAACGCCTGGTTCTGTTGGCTGTCCTTTTACTGCTCGGTCTGTGATTCCACTCATTCTTAAATCTGATTTCATAATTTCATCAGCCACATTATCATTAGGTCTTGCAATAAGTTTTTCATAATCATCAAAATCCATCATCACATATGGTTTTGCCTGACTCGGATCAACAACAATTACTTTATCACCTGTTCTTAGGGCTAATTTCATCACACGATTAAAAACATCATTCATATACTTAATTTTTTAGAATCTTTTATATTATAAACTAATACTTAAAATTAGTCAAGGGGTTTTGGTCTATTTCCGTTTTCCTTCAATAATCTCCTGCGCGACGTTTGATGGAACCTCTGAATAACGTTCAAACTCCATATTATAAGATGCTCTGCCTTGTGTCATTGAACGCAATTCAGTAGCATAACCAAACATTTCGGAAAGAGGCACAAGAGCATTTATTATTTTTGCTCCGGCTTTATCTATCATTTCTTGCACTTGCCCTCGCTTTGAATTTAAATTACCAATAACATCTCCCATAAATTCTTCTGGTGTAATAACTTCAACTTTCATTAATGGTTCTAAAATAATCAAATTCGCTTTTTTAACTGCATCTTGATATGCCATTGAGCCAGCAATCTTAAATGCAATTTCCGAAGAATCAACTTCATGATACGAACCATCATAAACAGTGGTCTTAATATCAATCAATGGGTAACCAGCGAGAACACCTTTATCCGCGGCTTCACGAACACCCTTGCCTATTGCTGGAACATACTCTTTTGGTATATCTCCACCTTTTATTTCATCTATAAATTCATGACCTTTGCCAGGTTCATTTGGTTCAACCCGAAGCCAGCAATGACCATATTGTCCTCTACCACCGGTCTGACGGACATATTTACCTTCAGCTTCAGCCAATTTTTTAATAGTTTCTTTATACGCAACTTGCGGTGTCCCAACGCTTGCTTCAACCTTAAATTCTCTTTTCATTCTATCAACTAAAATTTCAAGATGCAATTCCCCCATTCCAGAAATAATTGTCTGCAGTGTTTCGTCATCAGTGCGGATACGGAAAGTTGGATCTTCTTCAGCAAGTTTTGTAAGCGCAATTCCCATCTTTTCCTGGTCTGCTTTTGTTTTTGGCTCAATAGCAACAGAAATTACGGGTTCTGGAAAAGTAATTGTTTCTAAAATAATAGGGGCATTTGGCGCGCTTAAGCTGTGCCCTGTAAATGTGCTTTTTAATCCTACTGCCGCGGCAATATCTCCAGCATAAACTTCTTTTACTTCCTCTCTGCTATTAGCATGCATTCTAACGATTCGTCCAACACGTTCTTGCTGTCCAGTAGAAACATTTAAAAGATAAGAACCTGCCTTGAGTGTGCCAGAATAAACTCTAAAATAACAAAGTTTTCCAACAAACGGGTCAACCGCAACCTTAAAGGCGAGCGCAGAAAACGGTTCATTATCATCTACTTTTCTTTTTATTTCCTGTTCTTCGCTATTAGGATGAGTTCCAATAATTTCACCTTTATCAAGTGGTGATGGTAAATAATTGACAACTGAATCTAATATCGTTTCAACTATCGCTCCTCGACCATCACCGCACATAACGGGAAAAAAGTTGCCGCTAAGAACACTTTTTCTAATAACGATTTTTAATTCTTCTTCTGTCAATTCATCTCCGTTTAGATATTTTTCCATTAATTTTTCATCTACTTCAACAGCTTTTTCAATTAACTCTGCTCTAAATTTTTCAGCTTTTTCTTTAAGTTCTTCTGGAACCTCACCTTCTGTTAAAGATTTATCTGTGTATTCATTATATGTATAAGCTTTCATTTTAACTAAATCAACTACACCTTTTACTTCTTTTTCAAAACCAATAGGAAGCTGAATGGGATATGAATTTTTACTTAATCTTTCGCGGATAGAATCTAAGCTTTTATAAAAATCTCCTCCAGTTTGATTTATTTTATTAATAAAACAAAGACGTGGGACATCAAATTTATCTGATTGTCTCCAAACAGTTTCTGATTGCGGTTCAACTCCCATTTTTCCATCAAAAATAACAACAGCGCCATCTAAAACTCTTAGAGAGCGCTGAACCTCCACTGTAAAATCAATATGACCCGGTGTATCAATGATGTTGATTCTGTTATCTTTCCAAAAACATGTGGTTGCGGCAGAAGTAATAGTAATACCTCTTTCTCTTTCCTGCTCCATCCAATCCATAGTTGCCTCGCCTTCATGAACAAGACCGATTTTATGTTTTATACCAGTAATATACAAAATACCTTCGGTAACTGTTGTTTTACCGGCGTCTATATGAGCGATTATCCCAATATTTCTTGTTTTTTCTAAACTATATTCCCTATCCATATTTAAAATCTTGCAAAATGAGCAAATGCTCTATTTGCCTCTGCCATTCTTTGGACATCTTGTTTTTTCTTAATTGCTGCTCCTTCGTTAATTGCAGCCGCCATTATTTCTTCTGATAATTTTTCTCTCATTGGTTTACCTTTTTTAGCCCTTGCAGAATTAATCATCCAACGAAAAGCTAACGCCTGTTTTCTATCTCCTCTTACTTGAATAGGAACTTGATAATTAGCGCCACCAATTCTTCGGCTTTTTACTTCTAAAAGAGGGGTTAAATTTTTCATTGCTGTTTCAAAAACCTGCATTGGATCTTCATTGGTTTTTTCTCCAACGATTCCAAAAGCATCATACACAATTTTTTGCGCTGTAGTTTTTTTACCCTTTTTCATCACATAATTTATAAACTTTGCAACTACCAAATTATTATATTTTGGATCAGGTAATATTGTTCGTTTTGGCGCTTGTTTGTGTCTCATAGATTATGCTTTTGGTTTTTTAGCTCCGTATAAACTTCTACTGTTCTTTCTGCCTTCAACACCTTGTGTATCATAAACCCCGCGGACAACATGATAACGAACACCCGGCAAATCTTTAACACGACCACCACGAATCATAACAATTGAGTGTTCTTGTAAGTTGTGTCCAACTCCCGGAATATAAGCAGTTACTTCTGCTCCGTTAGAAAGACGGATACGAGCAATTTTTCTAAGAGCAGAATTAGGTTTTTTTGGAGTTACTGTTGTAACTTTTGTGCAAACCCCGCGCTTGAAAGGACTTCCGCCCTTAATAGGAGATTTCTTTCTCTTCAAGGTATTTAGTGTATACTGAAGAACCGGAGATTCAGATTTCCGTTTTTTTGACTTTCTCGGTTTTCTAAGTAATTGATTAATTGTCGGCATAAATAAAAAATAACCGTTAAGGTTAATCTTCAAATAGTTTACTATATATAAATTTTTATGTCAAGTAAATTCTAAACAAATTTTATACAAACCCATAAACAAAATTAATAATCCATCCAAACAATCTACTTAAGATTCCGATTCCTAAAAATCCGTCTAATATAATGAAGAGGATTAAAATCATTGGCCCGCGAGTTTCCAAAGTGTATCTAAGATTGTTATAACGAGGCGAAGATAAAAATCCAAAAAGAACTTTTGAACCATCAAGCGGTGGAATTGGCAAAAGATTGAAAACCATTAAAATAATGTTTATTAATAAAAGAAGGTGTAAAAATTGTAATAGTAAGTTTCCGGGCGGAAGCGCTACTGTGATGTTTAACACCTTTAGAACTGCCATTGAAGAAAGAGCAACCACAAAATTTGCAGACGGTCCAGCAAGGGCGACTAAAGATGGTCCCCATCTTTTATATCTTAGATTATGAGGATTAAAAGGAACTGGTTTACCCCATCCAAAACCAATAAAGATTAATGCGAGAAACCCAATTAAATCTACATGCGCTATTGGATTTAGTGTTAGACGTCCTTGATTTTTTGCTGTTGAATCCCCAAGAAGAGTTCCTGCTAAGGCATGCATAAATTCATGGGTACTCAAAGCCACGAGTATAGCAATTACCCATGCAACAAAGCTTAATGGATTTTGTGTTAGTAGTGCTAAAGGCATTGACAAAAATTAACAAATTTATTATTATGGTTTTATATGGCAAGATGTGAAAAATGCGGGCGTGGCTCGCTAAAAGCAGTTTCAAGAAGTCACTCAAATGTCGCTACAAAAAGGCGGCAAAAGGTTAATTTACAGAAAAAAACCATTGACGGAAAAAGAATGAAGATTTGTACAAAGTGTATCAAAACAATGAACAAGAAAGCAAGAGAATAGTTTTTCTGCAAAATAATACCAAACCACCTCAGCGTTCTCGTTGGGGTGGTTTTGTATTCTCAACGGCTCATCGCGATGAGCCGTTAACGTCATTCAGAGGAGCCCCGCAGGGCGACGAAGAATCCCGCGGGAGCCACAGCGACCCGCGCACAAATGTCATCCCTTTAATGTCATTCCTGCGAAGGCAGGAATCTACACCTTCTTATAATAAACATACTTCCCCGTCTTCCCAACTTGTTTTATTTTCTCATCTTTTTCCAATTCATTCAAGTATCGCGTTGCTGTCGCATCTGAAACCTCAAGATTTTTTTCAACGTCGTTATTAGTAATCTTCTTTTTAGATTTTATCAATTCCAAAATCTTTTCTTTATTTTTTTCTTTCACCACACTCTGCTTATTCGCATTCTTATAAACTATCTTCACAATCCTCTCTCGCGTTGGTCGCCATATCAAAAGCAAGACAATGACT
>JAYEKT010000006.1:0-6042 GCA_034716735.1 Patescibacteria group bacterium | reverse complement strand
TTCTTAATTCAAGAAAATAAAGACAAAATCACCTCTGATTGCAAAATCAGGGGTTTTTTAACCACAGATTTCCCGCACTCTTAGAGCCTGTCGTTCGAGACCCTGCCCTCGGACTAGAAGAGAGGTGTTTTCATGTCCTGAATGGAATCCTCAGAGCCGAAGGCAGATTTTATAGATTTGATTTGTTTTTGTTTTATCTGGTAAGATTTAGATATATTTATGGTTTCCTGCTTGCGCGGGAATGACAAGTATGGCAAAATTAACAAGAAAATTTTTTACTGATTCATCAACGCTTGAAATCTCCAAAAATATCTTGGGGAAATATCTGGTGCATAAAATCGGTGATAAAAAAATTGTCGGTAAAATTGTTGAGACAGAGGCATACGTTGGAGTAGAGGATGGGGCATCGCATGCTCTTGGTGGAAAAAGAACTGCGCGAAACAAAGCAGAATATCTAATAGGCGGACACATTTACATCTACTTGGTCTATGGAATGTATTGGCAATTTAATATCTCAACAGCAGAAAAAGACGCGCCAGAATGTTTTTTAATCCGCGCGCTTGAGCCAGAAAAAGGCGATGTTAAATTGGCAAATGGTCCGGGAAAACTTTGCAGATGGATGGGGTTGGATAAATCTTTATATGGCGTTGATGTGTGTAAGAGTGATAAGATATGGATAGAGAATCGCGGTGATGTAATCAATCCCTGCGACATAATGTCTGGTCCGCGAATTGGAATTGATTATGCTGGAGAGTATTGGGCAAATGTGCCGTGGCGGTTTTGGATTAAAAATAATAAATTTGTTTCTAAGTATTAATATTTGGATTTCTGTTGAGCGAATTTTGTCAGAGAATCGCGAAACAATGCGATACTAAAATGCGAAATGACGCAAAAAAAATTCCCGACACTTAGTGTCGGGTTTTTGTTTTAGATAATCTTATCTATCAAGCCGTATTTTTTTGCTTCTTGAGCAGTAAAAGCGCGTTCGTTTGTTGGTCCAATATCGTTTATAATCTGTTAGACATTGTCACGAATGGTCAAGTGAACACGATGCAAGGCAACTATACTTTTTTTGGTAATCCATCTTTTATCTCCCGCTTGAGCTATGTATGCGGATATTGAAGCGGCGATTCCTTGCGCGCAGGTCGTCACTTTTTTGTTTGCTAATCTAATTTCTTCAATGATAGAGATTCCATAATTTATTTCACCACCTGTTGAACAGATATTAATCTGAATCTCGTCGACCTCATCGTCATCAATTAATTCATTAAATTGATGAATAAAAATTGCATGAGTTTATTCATTGATTTCAGTCCGTAGCCACATCACACCAACATTAGTCATCTTGTCCTCCCTTTCTTTTCTTTTTTTTTTGAAGAGCGAGTTTGTTTTTATTTAACTATATTTTTGCTCTATTGTCAACCCCAAGAGGGGAAATAGACGTATTGTAATGTTTTATCCACAAGAATTTATGTCATATTTTTACTAAATTTAGATAAAAACGGCTAATCGGGTAGGATTGACAAGTGGCTTAAAATGGGGTATAATATAAATAAGGTGGATGAAAGTGGATGAAAGTGGGGATAACCTAATTAAATTTGTGGATAACTTTATGTTTATAGGCGAATATAGGCACAACGTAGACCAAAAAGGACGTTTAGCTGTGCCAGTAAAATTTAAGGGGGTTCTTTCAAAAGGTGTAGTTGTAACACGTGGCTTTGATAAATGTCTTTTTATTTATACAAAAACAGAATGGGAAAAATTCGTCAAAGAAAAAGTTGCTAAGTTGCCGCTTGGTAAAGTAGAAGCCCGTTCTTTACAAAGACGTCTACTTGGCGGAGCAATGGATTTGGGATTAGATAAACAAGGAAGAATTGTTTTGCCAGATTATTTAAGAAAATTTTCAAATATCAAAAAGAATGTAGTTATCGCAGGCCTTTTGGATCATTTAGAAATTTGGGATGCAATGGAATGGAATAAAGAAAAAACAAAGATAGAAAAATCAAATATTGATATTGCGGAAAAACTGGAGGAGCTTAATTTTTAATATGCATGTTCCGGTTTTACTTGAGGAGGTCATTAAATATCTAAATCCAAAATCAGGAGATAATTTTATAGATTGTACTGTAGGAGACGGAGGACATACAATAGAAATTTTAAAAAAGATATTACCTGATGGAAAAATTTTAGGAATTGATTTTGATAAAGAAGCGATTGAAACTGCTAAGTCACAAATTGAGGAAGAGGGTCTGAACAAAAAAAGAATAATTTTTGTTCAGGGTAATTTCGCTGACTTAGCAGAAATTGTTCGTGGCGTGGGGTTCAAAAATATCAAAGGTATATTTTTGGATCTTGGGCTACGGACCGAGCATTTAGAAAAAAGTAACAGGGGATTTTCTTTTCAAAAAGACGAACCTCTTGATATGAGGTTTGGCGGGAAATACCCCAATCAGCCAACTGCCGCAGAAATTATTAATAGTTGGCCGAAAAATGAACTCGGAAAAATTTTTAAAGAATATGGAGAAGAAAGAAGATGTTGGCAAATCGCTGAAGAAATTGTTCGCAAAAGAAAAAAGAAAAGAATTTTAACAACAAGAGAATTAGCAGATTTGGCGCTGGAAGTTTACGGAGGACAGCGTGGCAAAATTCATCCAGCGACAAAAATTTTTCAGGCATTACGTATTGTGGTTAATGATGAACTTGAGAATCTAAAAAAAGTTTTACCGCAGGCGGTTGAGTTATTAGAAAAAAATGGACGAATAGCGGTAATTTCTTTTCATTCTCTTGAAGACAGAATTGTAAAACAATTTATAAGAGCAAATAATCTAAAAAAATTAACAAAAAAACCAATAACGTCAAGCGAGGAGGAGATAAATAAAAATCCAAAATCTCGCAGCGCAAAGTTAAGGGTTGCAGAAAAGTTATGACAAGATTTGCATATAAAAATAAATATAAAAATAAAAAGCGAAAAGTAAAGTATGGTATTCGTTTTAGATTTTTAACAGGATTGTGTGTTGCTACCCTGATTTTTGTCGGCGTTTTTTATCTTTATGAAGTTAATTCTGCCGCAGTAAAGGGATATAAGATAAAAGAGATAGAAAAGAAAGTTGATGAACTTAAAGAAGAAAATAAAAGATTGGGAAATCTGCAAGCAGATTATGAATCAATGCAAAATACTAATGAGAGAACCAAGACGCTTCAAATGGTTGCTTCTCACAATATTGAATATATTACTGTGCTTAGTAGCGGTGTTGCCAAACGTTAAAAACATAAAATTATAAAAACATAAAAATAAATTATTTTTATATTCTCGTGTTTTTATATTTTTAAAAATAGATGCTTGTACTCCCCACTTTTAAAAGTGGGGAGTTTTTGGTAAGATTTAAGTGAATGACAAATTTTATTATTCCATTTATAGTTAGTTTGCTTATTTCCTTTGCTCTTGCTCCGCTTGTTATTTTCTTTGTTAAAAAGCAACGGATTTTGGATGTTCCCGATCAAGAACGAAAAAAGCACAAAAAGCCGATTCCACTTTTGGGCGGTATTGTTATTTTTTGCGCGTTTTTTCTTGTCTTAGGATATTTTTCATATACAGGAGAGCTTTTTAAAGATTTTATTAGATCAGAATATATTATAGGAATGTTTGTTGGAGGACTGATTTTAGTGTTTGGAGGATATTTAGATGATAAATATAATTTAAAACCGCAATACCAAATTATATTTCCAATTTTAGCCGCGCTTGCTATAGTTTTTTCTGGAATAAATATCTCTCATATTAGAAATCCGTTTGGTGGAACAATTCATTTTGGTTTTTTCGCAATGCCCATAACATTTGTTTGGCTTATTGGGATGATGTATACAACAAAATTTTTAGATGGATTAGATGGTCTTACTGTCGGAATAACTACAATCGGCGCTTTTGTGATTTTTCTTGTTTGTCTTTTGCCGTTTGTTCATCAGTTTGACACAGCGCTTATAGCAATAATTTTTACAGGTGTTCTTTTGGGGTTTTTACCTTGGAATTTTCATCCAGCGCGTATTTTTTTAGGTGAAGGAGGAAGTGTTTTTGTTGGATTTATTTTAGGAACACTTGCTGTAATTTCAGGTAGTAAGGTCGCAACAACGCTTCTTGTTATGGGAATTCCGATTTTAGATGTTGCGTGGGTGATTTTTAGAAGAATTTTTTGGGAGAAAAAATCACCAGCTTTGGGCGATAGAAAACATCTGCATTTTCGTTTGCTTGACATTGGACTTTCGCACAGGCAAGCAGTTTCATTGCTTTATCTTTTTGCAATTCTTTTTGGCGGAATCAGCTTGCTTTTGCAGACGAAAGAGAAGGCGATTGCCTTGGGGTTTCTTGTGGCGCTGATGATAGTTGTGGCGTTCACTGTTGTGAGAGTTTATAAAAAAAGATTATATGAATAAACAATATTTTTTCGTATTAATTCTAATTGTAATGGTCATCACGGCCATAATTTTAGGATACTTACAAAAACAGCCAAGACATGGAAAAGTAATTATTGGAGAAAAAGAAATAAAAGTTGAATTAGCTGACACTATATTAAAAAGAAAAAATGGTTTGTCGAACAGGGATAATCTAAAAGGAAACACAGGTATGCTTTTTGTTTTTAATAGGTCTGGAAAATATGGTTTTTGGATGAAAGACATGAATTTTCCAATTGATATCATTTGGATACAAAATGGTAAAATAATAGATGTTACTCCAAATGTTCCTCCAGATGACCAGAAAGCTATTTATTTTTCGCGCGAAGAAGTAAATTTTGTATTAGAAATTTCAGCTGGCTTTGCAGAGGAAAATGGGGTGAAAATAGGAGAAAGTGTTGACATAAGTTTATAAACATTGTAAACTCACAACATATGTTAGTTGTAATCAAAACAGGGGGGAAACAATATAAAGTAAAAGAGGGTGATACTCTCAAAATTGAAAAAATCGCTGGAAAAGAAGGCGATGAGGTTAAGTTTGACGAAGTTTTATTGGTTTCAGATGACGAAGCTAAAAAAGTAAATGTTGGAACACCACTGGTTGAAGGCGTTGAGGTTTCTGCCAAGATTCTTGAGCAAGGAAGAGCCAAAAAAGTATCAGTTGTTAAATACAAACCAAAAACACGGTATAGACGCAATGTTGGCCACAGACAGCCGTTTACAAAAGTAGAAATTATAAGTATAAAAGCTCCGAAGTAATCTCGGAGCTTTTTTGGTTAATCCTCCTTTTTTTTATCTGGGCTCTCTGCTTTTTTTGTTACTTCGGCTTCTTTTCTGGCTTTTTCAGCTACTTTAGTTGCTTTTTTGGCTTTCTTTTCTTCTTTTATTTTTCTTTCTTCTTTTTCTTTTTCATGTTTTGCAACTTCTACAAGTTCGTCCTCTAAATCTTCTTCAATATTATCTAAATGATGTAGCTCTTTTTCAACATATTGTTTCTTTTCTTCAGCGGCTTCTTTTTCTCTTTCTAATTGCTTTTTTTTCCTCTCCACTTTATCAATTTTATCGGCCACCTGCTGGACTTCTGCGGGTAATTCTTTTTTTGTTTTTTTAAGTTTTGATTTTGATTTCTTTTCTCTGGATTTCTGCGCTTGTTTTACAGCCTCTTCAATAATGAATATTGCCATAAGTAAAGCGCCAGCAGAACAGATAATCAAAAAAACGGTATTTTCCATCGTGGCATAAACAATTGCAAAAAAAGTAAAGGTCAAGAGAAGGAGCGCTGTAACAACCATTCTGACGACTTTCATCATTTTTTCCTCCCTATATTGTTTTTCTTTCTTTTAAGGCGTCAGTAAGTGTAATCTCATCTGCATACTCAAGTTCAGAACCAACAGGAAGGCCGCGCGCCAAACGAGTTGTTCTAATGTTATACTGTTTTAATAAATTTGTCAAGTATAAAATCGTTGTTTCTCCTTCAATTGTAGAATTAAAAGCAAGAATAATTTCTTGAGGCATATTATCTTCTATTCTTTTCAATAATTTTTGTATTTTTAAATCTTTAGGAGTAATACCCTCCAAAGGATTAATTATCCCGCCTAA
>JAYEKT010000005.1:4839-6227 GCA_034716735.1 Patescibacteria group bacterium | reverse complement strand
GGTCTTTCGGGGTCTAATTTCAAAATATGTTCAAAAGTTTCTTTTGCTTCTTTGTATTCTCTTTTTTTAATGTAAAGTTCCCCCAACCCTTCATAGGATGTAAGATTTTTATAATCCAAAGCAATGGCTTCAAGGTATCTTTTTTCTGCTTCTCTAAGATTATCCCGCTTCATCAAATCATCTGCTTCTTCAAGAGAAGATTCTATCTGTGAAGAAGGTTCCCCTATTTTAGCAGGTTTTACGTCTTTTTGTTTTCTCTCCAAATCCAAAATCTTTTGATATAAATTTAAAAACCAATTTTTTGCGCGTTTGCCATAAGGACTAAAAAACGGAGTCATTGTTTTAAGCATCTTTATTAATCCCTCTGCTCTGAATCTTTTTAATCTGCTAATTAGTATGTCGCGTTTTATTTTTGCCTCGCGTTCTGATTTCATACTTTCAACTTCAACAATAGATAATTGCGGTAATTTACGCACAACAATATAACCCATACCAATGAGTGAACCGATTATAAGAATGGATAAAAAGAATGTCATAATTTTTATAGATTCCCGCCTTTACTATCCCTTCGGGCGCGGGAATGACAATGTTGTATTTTTAATAATTTTTAAAAACTCTGTTGATTTCAAACTTGCGCTTCCGACAAGTCCGCCGTTCATCTTTCCTTTTTCTATAAATCCTGAAATATTTTTACTATTGATACTTCCACCATAGATGATTGTGATTTGTTTTTTGACCTTTGATTCTGGAACATATTCAGATAAAATCTTTTGAATTACTTCTTCTGCTTCTTTTGAATCTTTTGGTTTTGCCGCGCGTCCAGTTCCAATTGCCCATACTGGTTCGTATGCAATGATTAAATTTTTGCGTCCTAATTTAAGATTTTTAAATACCGCGCGAATCTGACGTAATAACACTTCATCACGCAAACCATTCTTTTTTTCTTTTAATGTTTCGCCAACACAGACGATTGGAATCAAAGATGATTTTAAAGCGACTTCAACTTTTTGTCTTACCAGCTTATCTGTTTCACACATTCGTCTCCTCTCTGAATGTCCTAAAATTACATATTTAACTCCAAGTTCTTTCAGCATCTTTGCCGATACTTCTCCTGTAAAAGCGCCTTCTTTTTTCCAAAACATATCTTGCGCTCCTAAATCTGCTTTTTTTGATTTCTTTAAAATCTTTCCCACTTCTTCTAAATCAGTAAATGATGGGCAAAGAACGACTTCTACTTTATCAGATTTCTTTAATTTTTTCAACCCCTTGAGTATCTTTTTTGTTAATCCTAAACTTTCCTTAAAACCCAGCTCCATTTTCCAATTTGCGATTATGTAATGCATATTTGCTTGTCATTCCTGCGGAGGCAGGAATCTATTTTTTATATT
>JAYEKT010000005.1:2162-4739 GCA_034716735.1 Patescibacteria group bacterium | reverse complement strand
GCGGGAATGACACGGGGGATCTAAAGCTTCGCTTCTCTTAAAATTTTCTCAAACCTCTTCTTATCTTTAAATGGTCCAATTAATGCCAAACTTAATCTTTGCGATTTGATTACCTCCTGCGCTACTTCTTTTATATCTTTGACTTTTACTCGATAAATTTCTTTAAGTTTTTCTTCTGGTATTTTATTTTTTTCTTCCAATAATTCTTGTTTTGCAAACCATGCCGCAAGCGCTTCTGAATCTTCAAGCGCTAAATCTAATCGTCCCCTTACTGTTTCTTTTGCTCTTTTAAGTTCTTTGCTACTAACGCCTGCTGTCCTCATTTTTTTAAGTTCTTTGAGTATTGTTTTAATTGCCAAATCAATGCGCGCAACATCAATGCCCGCGCGAACAACAAAAGCGCCTGCGCCTTCAAAGGACTCTGTCTGCGAACGAATATAATATGCCAAACCTCTTCTCTCGCGCACTTCTGTAAAAAGACGAGAACTCATTGTTCCACCCAAGATTAATGAAAGAAGAGATAGTGCAGGTAATTTTTTATCTCCTAATCCATAAGATGGAAAACCTAATGCCAACTGCGCCTGCTCTGTTTTTTTATAATCAATTTTTATATTCGAACAAATATCTGTTGGTATAAAATCGCTAAAAGATTTTTGTGAATCTTTTTTTGACTTATCAGCTGTACAAAAATAGTGTTCAACCATTTGCATAATTCCTTTATCTAAGCATCCTGCAACTCCAATAACAATTTTTGCCGGGCTGTAAAATTTATTTTTAAAAGTAAGAACATCTTCGCGTTTCATTTTTATCATTGATTCTCTCGTTCCGCCAATTGGACGCGCTAAAGTATTTCCACAAAACACAAGTTCTTCAATTATCTCTTCAATGTGCATCATTGGATTGTCGCGATACATATTAAGTTCTTCTAAAATTACACCTTTTTCTCTTTTCATTTCTTTAGCGTCAAACTTGGAATGAAAAAGCATATCAGAAAGCATATCCAAAGCAAGCTTAGTATGCTCTGCAGAAATTTTAATATAATAGCCAGTATGGTCTTTACCAGTAAACGCATTGTATTCTGCGCCGACTCCATCCAATTCGCGCGAAATATCCAAAGTTGTTGGCCTGCGCTTTGTGCCCTTGAACATAAGGTGTTCTATAAAATGTGATGCGCCATTAAGTTTTAATGATTCATTGCGCGAGCCAACTTTAAAAAGAACCAAAACCGTAACCGCCTTGGTTGCTTTTGACGGGACTGTCAAAACCCGCATGCCGTTTTTTAATGTGTGTTTTTTAAACATTCAGCTTGTTTTCTAAATAATCTTTAAGTTCGGCGACTGCGACCCTCTTTTGTTTCATTGTATCTCTATCTCTAACTGTGACCTTTTTATCATCCAAAGAATCAAAATCTACTGTTACGCAATATGGTGTGCCGATTTCATCTTGTCTGCGATAACGTTTTCCGATTGATGATGTTTCATCATATTGGCACATTAAATCTTTTGATAAATTTTTAAAGATTTTTTTTGCGAGATTTGAAAGCTTTGGTTTTTTGGAAAGCGGTAATACTGCGGCTTTGATTGGCGCAAGACGTTTGTCTATCCGCAAAACCATTTCAACATCTTTTACTGAATCCTTACCTCTCCCACCTTTTACTTCTTCATAAGCATCTAATAAAAATACTAATGTTGCTCTATCAGCGCCATCTGAAGTTTCAATAACGTGCGGAATGAATTTTTTCTTTGTTTCTATATCAAGATAAGATAAATCTTGTTTGGAATGTTTCTGATGATTTGATAAATCCCAATCACCACGATTATGAATTCCACTCATTTCTTTCCACCCATCTTCAAATTTATATTCAATATCTAACGCTGCTTTTGCATAATGCGCTAATTCTTTTTTAGTATGGTCGTGAAATTTTAAATTTTTTCTATTAATACCTAAATCTGTATACCACTTCATTCTTTCTTTTTGCCAAAAATCAAACCATTTCTTTGTATCAAGTGGTTTGCAAAACCATTGCATTTCCATTTGTTCAAATTCTCTCATACGAAATGTAAAACCTCCAGGTGTAATTTCATTTCTAAATGCTTTTCCAGTTTGCGCGATTCCAAACGGTAATTTCATTCTCATTGATTCTTGTACATTTGCAAAATTAACGTAAATTCCTTGGCAGGTTTCTGCGCGAAGATATGTTGTTGCAGCGTCTTCTTCAACCGGCCCAACCAATGTTTTCATCATTAAATTAAATTTCTTTTCTTTTGTAAATGCGCCGCCGCACTCGGGACATTTCTTTTTTTTGATTTCATCTTTACGAAATCTTTTATGACATTTTTTACATTCCACTAATGGGTCTGCAAATCCGGCTGACAGATGTCCACTTGCCTCCCAAACATACGGAGACATTAAAATAGAAGCATCTAAACCAACAACATCTGCGCGTTCTTGAACCATCTTTTTCCACCATTCTTTTTTAACATTATTTTTTAAAAGCACGCCAAGCGGACCATAATCAAAACAACTCGAAAACCCGCCATAAATTTCTGATGACGGAAAAATAAATCCCCTTCTTTT
>JAYEKT010000005.1:0-2062 GCA_034716735.1 Patescibacteria group bacterium | reverse complement strand
CTCCTAACCCCCATATACACCACATTTGGATTTGTTGGGTCAATCATAATAACAGATCCAACGCGACTTGTTGGGAGTTTTTTAGTTATCCATTTTTCTCCTCCATCAAGAGTTTTGTAAAATGTCGTGCCAGTTGAATAAAAAATATCATTGCCGTTTCTTGGGTTCACACCAAGCGAATAAATTGTCGCGCTTCCTGGAGGTGTTAAAAGTTCAATTTGATTCCAAGTTGCTCCACCATCATTTGTTTTGAGCAATCCAAATTTTGAAGCATAGACCAAACGTTCAGTTCCGCTTAAATCAAACTGTAAATCCTGATAAACGCGACTACCGCTAAACTGAGAAAAATTCTTAGCCAATTCGTCCCAACTCCCGCCACCATTTGTTGTTTTAAACATTCCACTGCTTGCTGTTGCTACATATACAATTGTTGAATTATATGGCGCGATTAAAATCTTTTTGATTTGATTTTGAAATCTACTGATGGGTGTCCAACTCACACCTGCATCACTGCTTTTTAAAACATCGCCAGAAGAAGAACCAGCATAAATTACTGATGCATTACGTGGGTCAATGGCAACAGAAGTGATTCTTTTATCAGTCCTGCTTTCAAAATATTTAACTTGCCATGTGCGACTACAATCAATACTTTTAATCACCTTGTTTTCATACGCGGCATAAACCGTGCATTTATTGTCTGGCGCAATTGCTACAGAAGGAACAGCTCCCCTTTGTAAAGTAGATGAACGCGACCAGCTTTCACCACCGTCATAAGAATAAAACAATCCACTCTTTTCTGAACCCAAATAAATTGCTCTGCTGTCTTGCGGATCCATTACTAAAGTTAAAACATTAACATTGCCAATTGTTTTAATTCTTTCGCCAGTAGTCAAAATTCTAACTTTCTGCATCCATTCCACTCCTTTGTCAGCGGATTTAAAAATCCCGCCGTCGTTTCCTGTCCCACTACCACCAAAGTCAACTTGAATACAACCAACACCGCCCATCATTAAAAATGCGATGATTAATATAAAAAATAATTTTTTGGACATATATCAGAAATTTAATATTAAATTTTCTAAAGCTAAGCGTGGATTAACATTATGCGCGAGATATTCTCTTGTTTTTTCTGTTGATTTAAGGATTGATGCAATCTTTACCCCTGAATAATCAGAAGAAATTCCCGCAAGACGCTCCTTTGCAAAATAATTTGAGATATTTTCTGAACTGCCTTTCTTTATATATAATACATCTCTAAACAACGAACTCCAAATCCACAAAACCTTATTCAACAATTCTACCCTGTCTTGCAAACTCATTTTGGTTGAAAAATAACCTTCCAGTTTTAAAAATCTATCTGATAAATTACTTTTGATTAATTCACAGCAATTTTCTATTTCAGCTTGATAATCATTAAAAGATTCTTCGTCATGTAAAAAATTTAAAGCTTTTCCTGGCCTACCAAACGAAAGATTAGAAAAATTTTTGGCATCTTGTTTTTGTGTACCAGATTTTATTAACGCTTCACAAATCTCATCTTTTTTCACAAGAGAAAAATTTATAATCTGGCATCTTGAGACAATTGTTGGCAAAAGATTTTCAGTAGATTTAGCGCAAAGGATGATAACAGTTTTGCCTTTTGGTTCTTCTAAAGTTTTGAGCAAACTGTTTGCGCTTGATGAATTAAGCGCTTCTGTTTCTGGAATCAATGCAACTTTGTATGAGTTTAGAAAAGATGACTTCCCTAATCTGCTTATCAAATCTCTAACTTTATCAACCTTAATATCTTTGTTAAGTTTGTCTGTTTTTTCATCTCTTTCTCTTTCTACCAAAGTAAAATCTGGATGCAACTGTAGGCGCTTGAAGCCCCTACAGTTTAAAATTTTATCTGCAAACCATTTTGCAACTGTTGTCTTCCCAACGTATTCAGGTCCGACAAAAAGATAAGCATGAACAATGCGGTTATTTTCAATAGATTTACCTAAAAAATCAATTATCTTTTTGTGACCTATAATGCTTATCATATCTATAATTCTATCACGGATTATGAGCTATTGACAAG
>JAYEKT010000004.1:2566-6293 GCA_034716735.1 Patescibacteria group bacterium | reverse complement strand
TTTTTTGGCAATTCTGACGGAGCTCCCATCATTAAATCTTCTGCCTCTCCAGTTTTTGGAAAAGCCATAACTTCACGAATATTTTCTTCATTTGCCAAAAGCATTATTATTCTGTCCAATCCAAAAGCGATTCCTCCGTGCGGTGGCGCGCCAAACTCAAATGCATCAAGTATATGACCAAAACGTTCATCTATTTCTCTTTCCTTTAAACCCAATATCTCAAAAATTTTATTTTGTAAATCTCTATTATGAATTCTAATACTACCGCCACCTAGTTCATAACCATTTAAGACCAAATCAAATGCATGCGCGCGAACTTTGAGCGGATTTTTTTCTAAAATTTTCATATCATCCTTATGCGGAGAGGTAAAAGGATGATGCGCTGAAGTCAATTTTTTAGTATCGGTTTTTTCAAAAAGAGGAAAATCAACAACCCAGCAAAAAGCAAGTTCATCTGGATTCTTTTTATTTTTTCTTAAATCTGGTTTGTCAGTTTTATATTTTTTCGTTGATTCTACATGAGTGATTCTTGGAAATGGTTTTTTCTGAATCTTTTTTTCTGGAGCAACTTTTTTAACCATCTCTATTACAGCTTTTTCCATTAAAGATAAAATTTCTTCTTCTTCCATAAAAGACATCTCAACATCAAGCTGTGTAAATTCTGGTTGTCTATCGCCTCTCTGGTCTTCATCGCGAAAACATTTTGCGATTTGAAAATATTTTTCAACTCCAGAAACCATCAGCAGTTGTTTGAATTGTTGAGGCGCTTGTGGAAGAACATAAAATTTACCGGCATGTAATCGAGAAGGGACAATATATTCACGCGAGCCCTCTGGTGTTCCTTTTGTTAAAATTGGAGTTTCAACCTCTAAAAATCCTTCATCAGAAAAATAATCACGGAAAAATTTCACAACATTATGGCGAAGCTCAAGATTTTTAAGCATGCGCTCACTTCGCAAATCTAAATATCTATATTTTAATCTTAATTCTTCACTGATTACGCGCGTATCTTTATCTAACTCAAATGGTGGAGTTTTTGATTCGTTTAAAATCTCTAAATCTTTTACCAAAATTTCAATCTTGCCTGTTGAAATTTTTGAATTTACTGTTTTTGGTGACCGTTTTTTCACTTCTCCATTAACGCGGATTACAAATTCAGGGCGTAATTTTTTGACCAGCTTATAGACCTCTTTGTCTAATTTAGAGGGTACAAAAACTAATTGAACTATTCCACCTCTATCACGCAAATCAATAAAAATAATCTTGCCCATATCCCTACGCGCGTCAACCCAACCAGATACTGATACTTGTTTTCCCTCTTTTTTAATTGTCTCTTTTACTAAAGTTCTCATACAATATAAATTATAACACTTATAAGAAAAAATAAAAGCCCCCGATTTCTGTCGGGGGGTGTAAACAAATTATTAGCCACTCTCCTCATCTGATTTTCCAAAAATAGCCCATCTGCCTTCTTTGATATTACTTTCTGCATATTCATTACTACTATAAACCGTTACCACGTTAAAACACTTATTCCTTTTAATGAAAATCAATATGAAAAAAACATCTTTTGGCTTACCCGATGCATCAATATAAACTGCCCGCATTATTATGCCATGCCTTTTGGCAAAAGCATAAAATTTACTTTGTCTAATTAATTTTTGCATGATTCCAAACAATTCTTTGTGTCTTTTTTTATTACCACCCCTGCCACCAGCTGAAAATTGAAATTTTTTACTTAGAATTCTTTCATGAAATCGTTTTATCGCATGAGGTTTAATAACAATTTCTACTTCGGGGATATTAATTTCAACACCAGCAATTATTGACCGTTCATGATATAAACGATCTTCTTTTGTTTGTGATTTCTTCTTGTTGGGAACACGCCGGCTTTGTTTTGCCCTGCTTCGCTTAGATCTTTGTGATTGGCTCAATGTACGCCTCCCTCTACTTATTTTTTATCGCACATACATCTCAAGATACAAAGCAATACTTTCTTTTGTTTTATCTGAGATTTTAAAAGAACTATTTATAATTTCTTCAAATTTTTTTTCTAAAAGATGTTTTATTTCTTTCACTTCTTCTGCTTCCATTTCAATATTTCCTTTTTTTATATAATCAACAAAATTAAATCCTAACACAGCTAAAAGTTTTATAAAAAAAGCATTTTGTAAAACTTCACCCCTTTCTTTAAATACACCCTTATCTGCATCTTCGCATATTTTTAAAAATTTTTCAAGCATTTGCCACAACCTTGTGTCTTTTTGATTAGGACGAGTCAAAGAATCTAATATCTGAAAACAAGAAAAAACTATTTTAATTTTAAATAAATCGGATTTAATTTTTGGATATGCGCTAAACGATGTTGCGCCAGCTAATTTATCAATTCTTTTACCACGAGCAATCATTATGTCAGAAAAAATTGGCGGTTCAAGATGTGGCGCCAATTTAGATAAAATTTTTCTACTACCCCGCGCTATTGCCTCAATCTTGCCAACGTCCTTTGAGTACAATATGTATATACGACTGTTTTCTCTAATATCTTTTTTTGCAAACGTTATGGCATGTGTGCGATAAGTCATACTTTATCAAGATGCGTTTGCAAAATAATTGATGCGGCCAACGCATCCTTGTCAATTTTTTTCATTTCTTTTTTAAATTTTACAAAATGACTTTCTACTTCATGTGTTGTTAGTTTTTCATCAATTGTTTTTATTGGGAGCTTGAATTCTTTCTTAAGTTTTTCAACAAAATTTTTTACTCTTTTTACTTGTTCACCTTCTTTACCATAAAGAGGAAGCGGAATTCCCACGACAATCTCTTTTATATCTTCTACCTTGCAAATTCCTTTCAAAGAATCTAAAAAATCCTTATCATTTAATAAGGTTTTAAGTGGCAAAGCCAGACGAGTTTCTTTGTCGCCTGTTGCTAATCCTATTCTTTTTGCGCCATAGTCAATTCCAAGTAGCATATTACCAAAAGATAGGAGTTAAAATATCAAAACCCTTTTTCGTAACCGCAAGCGTTACTTCAAAATGCGCGGCGCGACCGCCATCTTTTGTTTTTACTGTCCAGCCATCTGGAGCAGTAATTACTTTATCAGAACCTTCTACTATCATTGGCTCAATTGCCACGGTTTGACCTTCTGTAAACTCCAAATTCACACTTGGCTCAAAATAATTTAAAATCATTGGCGCTTCATGAAGTTCTTTTCCAACTCCGTGTCCTGCCAAAGCGCGCACAACAGAAAATCCTTTCTTTTTTTCTGCATAATCCTCTATTGCCTTTCCCATAAGATTAAGTTCTGCGCCAGCTTTGATTTTTTTAAGACCGATTCTAAGCGATTCATTTGTAACAGCGATTAATTTCTTTGCATTTTTATCAATCTTACCAACATTAAAAGTTGCGGCCATATCTGTAAAATATCCTTTGTATTTCATACCAACATCAATACTCAAAACATCCCCATTTTTAAGGACGCGGTTTGGTGTTGCTGGACCGTGAACAACTTCGTCATTAACAGATAAGCAAAGTGTAGATGGAAACGGAGTTTTAGAATCTCCAACATAATTCTTAAATGCTGGCTTACCCCCTTCTTCTATCATTCTTTTTTCTGCATATTCATCTAATTCTTGTGTTCCAACACCTGGTTTTACCATCGCTCCTACTTCTTTTAGGATTTTTGATAATATCGCTCCGCCCTCTCGCATTAATTGTATTTTTTTAT
>JAYEKT010000004.1:0-2466 GCA_034716735.1 Patescibacteria group bacterium | reverse complement strand
CAATGCGCGTTTGATGCGAGTTTCTGGGTCTAGTTTTTCTATCCATTCATTTAAGGTTTTTTCTGAATCTCTACAAAGTTTGCTATTTCTTTCTACTGGTTCAATTTCCTTTGTGAGATAATTCTTTTCCAAACATCCATAACGTTTCCCTGCAACACGCACATGTGAAACTCTACCATCAAGATTCAACCAAACCTCAAGCGATTTGATTCTTCTATCTCCATCTCTTTTACCATCTACAAACAACCGCGCAGAATATATCCTTGGAACAGAAGATACCGAAAGATAACGTCTGTAACTTACCATTCGCCTACCGAGCTTATAATAAACAGTAATTTGACCCCATTCTTGATTAGTATAAATAATTTCTCTTTCTGTTTCTATAACCCCTTCTTCATTATCACAACCACTACTACAACTAAAAATACCAGAAAAACACAAGGTAAATACTACAACTATCATAATCAAAAAACCAATCCAATCTTTTCTTCTATTCTTCATGATTTTCTCCTTTTGTTATAAGGGCATCCACAAGGGGTACCCCTACATTTTTAATCAGTGTCGGCGTCAAAACGACCCGCGTCCTGTTTAGGAGGACGCCGTCAAGGACGACAATCATCAAATGGAAAATACGGCGTAAAATCAAAAAATTGTTCTTCTGAACGCATTGCTGTTTTGACATGTGTATTAACATCCATACCAGTAGACCAATCATTATAAAGTATTCTTGCTTCATCGCACATTCTTTTTATTCTTTTTTCATCACACCGATGAATCATGCCGTCTATATTAATCTGACTTATCTTTCCTAGACGGTTTATTTTAATTCGAACATCTTGAGTTGCTCCGCTTTCTGTATTTCTACGTGGCAAAAACAAATTAATTGGGTATCTCTCATCTCTTTCCAAATCAATAGTAAAACGAGCATGTAGTTTTCCTTTAGAATACTGGTTAATCACAATTAAATTTCCTGTTCGCCCAACGATTGGTTCTTCATATCCATTAGATGAATCTAAATTAACAAAGAATGAATTAATTTGATAA
This sequence comes from Patescibacteria group bacterium, assembly GCA_034716735.1. Lineage (GTDB taxonomy): Bacteria > Patescibacteriota > Patescibacteriia > DYHP01 > DYHP01 > JAYEKT01. Next base: position 1,422 of record JAYEKT010000004.1, on the reverse strand, counting down.
GCCAACAAACCAAAAGCTATAACACTAACCACTATCACGTAAACCACTAAATAAATCTTTACCCTTTTCTTAGTAAGCTCCATCTCTGTAAGCTCCATCTCTACCTCCTCCTTTTTTCACGCATTGCTTTTTTTATGTATCTATCAAAATTTAATCTCTTCCGCCACACATCTAACTTGCGTGTAAAGTAATCACAAATTATTCGACCGCCTATGCTTTTACGCCTATAACGAATACTTCCGATATAGACAACTGTTGCCTCTTGTTTATGATTAAGCCAGATAGAAATCTGTGGATGTTTGTCAAGCAATCTCACGTGACCTGAATATCTTTTGTATCTTGGATGATTTGATAAAAAATGCCGATAACGAGACACGTGACTCTTGCCATGATAATAATCAAGAACTATTGAGCTATATCCTCTTTTGGTTTCAATTCTTTCCTGCGCTTGCGCTTGTCTAATAAATCCTAAAGTTAAAAAAAATAAACTACAAATAAGGATAATTCTCATTTTTCCCCTCCCTTGATTCAATTTTTAATGTTCCGCGCCAACTTTAACATAAAATAATTCAAAAAACAAGCTTATTCTGCTATAATATACCCATGAAGAAAAGGAAACATCTAATAAAAACTAAATGGGCGTTACCTGTGGTTGGTATATTTTTTGTGGTAGCTCTTTGTTCTATCTATTTTTTTTCAAATGGTGAATTTGTTTCATTTGATTTAACCCCCTTACCACATAATCCATCTAATCATGTTAAACAGCCTGAAATAGTAAAGGCGATTTATTTAACTGCTTGGTCTGCAAGCACAAAAAGATTTGATGAACTTTTGGAACTTGTTAAAAACACAGAACTTAATGCAATGGTGATTGATATAAAAACTGGTTCTGGTGAAATTGCATTTGAACCAAAAAATCCTAATTTTACAAAATATTCATCTATTAATGTGATTATTGAAGATTTAGACGGGATAGTAGAAAAAGCGCACGAAGCTGGAGTATATCTAATTGCAAGAAATTTTGTTTTTCAAGATCCGGCAGTTGTAAAAAAACATCCTGAATGGGCGGTTCAAAATAAATACGGCGGGGTTTGGAAAGATTGGAAAGGCGTTACTTGGGTGGACCCAGCTGTCCGCGGGGTTTGGGATTATAATGTTGAATTATCAAAAGAGATTTACGAACGTGGATTTGATGAAATTAATTTTGATTACATCCGCTTCCCTTCTGACGGGCCAATGGCAAATATTGAATATAATTTTTTTGATGGAGTTGATAGGTCAGAAACAATGAAAGAATTTTATGCTTATCTTGATGAAAAATTACGCCAAAAAAAGATTCCAATTTCTGCAGATTTATTTGGACTGACTTGCTGTAACGAAGGCGATATGAGTATTGGACAAAAAGTTATTGATGCATACCAA
>JAYEKT010000003.1:0-6344 GCA_034716735.1 Patescibacteria group bacterium | reverse complement strand
GTCTCTACACTACATGCAAGATGCGTGACAATGATTTTCCAATGTGGAATTTTATAAACTTCCATTAATTCTCTTTTTGTAAACCCTGATGGGGTTAAAATTTTTGATGCAAATTGCGTGGCAAACCATGAAGCAAAACGATGATACAAACACGCATATTTATTATATGCTTCTGGATATCTTAAAAAACCAATATCATGTATTGTCGCAACTGTTTTTTTCGGATGGATTATGGGTATTGCATGACTTGGAACAAAAAGTATATCGGGTCGATTCTTAAACATCTCCCAAGACAAGCGAAGCTGTGTCCAAAGCCATGGTTTTTTTGTTTTTGGATGTTTGACAGGTGATTTTATAATTTCTGATTTCCAATTCTCTGGTAAATTTTCTAAACCTCCACCAAGCATTTCATCTGAATACAAAACAACCCCGATGTTATCGGGGATTATTTTTTTAAGTTCTTGAATTAGGTGGTAAGAATACCACTCAACACCTGTTTTTACTGGGCGATTGGCCCTACTAACGTCTATACCTAATAGCATACTATTTGGTTGCTAAAATGGACCTCTTCCAATCATCAAGATTATCAAGGGCAATTCCCGTCCCTTTTGCAACATTAAACGACGGCTCGTCTGTCATATATGCTGGCACGCCTGTAGCTTTTGATAAAAGCTGGTCAAGATTTCTAAGCTGGCTTGTGCCACCTGAAAGCATCATTCCTTTATCCATTATATCAGCTGATAATTCTGGCGGGGTTTGATTTAAAACATCTTTAACTGCCTCAACAATTGCGTGCAATTCTTCTTGAATTGCTTCTGTAATATCATTAGAAGAAATAGTGAGCATCCGCGGAAGTCCAGTAACCATATCTCTTCCTTTAACTTCCATCGTTAATTTTTCATCCATATACATTGCAGAACCAATTGTAATTTTTACTTCTTCGGCAGTTCTTTCGCCTATAGCCAAACTATATTTCTTACGAATAAAATCTGAAATAGCCGTGTCTAATTTATTACCCCCGACACGCACTGAAGTACTTGCCACAATACCACCCAGAGCCAAAATCGCAATTTCAGCTGTCCCCCCGCCTATCTCAACGATTAGATGTCCTGAAGCGCTGCCAATTGGAATATCCGCGCCAATAGCTGCAACGATTGGTTCTTTAATAATATAAGCCGCCCGAGCGCCAGACGCAATTGTCGCATCAATTACGGCGCGACGTTCAACTGAATTAATACCGCCCGGCACTGCAACCATAACTTCTGGACGAAAAAATCGAACCCCGTGCAATGCCTTATTAATAAAATATCTAAGCATAGCTTCAGTCGTTCTATAGTCGGCAATAACACCGTCTTTAAGCGGTTTTCTTGCTATAATAGTTTCTGGCGTCCTCCCGAGCATTTCTTTTGCTTCCGCGCCAACAGCTAAAATTTTCTTATCAATTGTTGAAATAGCAACAACAGAGGGCTCATTAATAATGACCCCCCTTTTTGGAACATGAACTCTCACGTTTGTTGTTCCAAGATCTATAGCAATTTTTTTTATAAACATACTATTCTCTTTTTTTCTCAGTCACATTAAAACCTAAATATCTGCCTGTCATCAATCTAGTTTGCGCGTCAATGGCTGGAAATGAACCAAATAAAACAAAAGTTATTGGCAATAATGCCCATTGAAAAAGCATAACAAGCCAGTTTAATCTACGCTTTTTTCTAGGACGTCTTGGCAATAAAAGCAAGCTTACAACAGCAGAAGCAAAAATACCAATCATAGAAAGCGCCATAATCCATTCTAATGTATAGGGCGCTGCTTGTGAAATAACCTCTTGTTTTGCCTGCTCGCCCATTACATAAAGAGGAAGACGACCTAAAACAAAAATTAAAATCGGCGCCGTAGCCCATGTAAACATTCCTTCCCACGCGCGCCAAAGATAAAGTAATCGTTTTTTGACAGGAGTTAATTTATCACCCAAAAAATTTGAAACAAGGTAAGGAAAATGTTCTACTCCCCATGCCCATCTTCGTTGTTGTTTATATAATGCCTTGAGATTTTCCCAATAATTTTTACCAGTTACCGTATCCATTGAAACTGGGAGATGAATGGGAACCACGTTATAATCTCCATGATAGTGTAATAATCCTTGAAAAAATATACGCGAATCTTCTGAAACTATATCTTTGTGCCAAAATCCGACATCCACCAATGCCTTAAAACTCATACTATGAGATGAAAAAGTTACCAAACGTTCAGGACGCGCCAACTCCATCATTAACCAAAATGTAGTTCCAAAGGCCGCCACACGAACTGGAGCAGAAACATTCCAGATATTATTTCCATAAAGAGCAATTGGCTGATAAGCAGTTCTGGTTGGATTTGGAACAGTAAGATAATTATATGCAAGACAAGCAAAATAATGTCTGTGTGTTATCGTGTCAACATCAAACGTTGATACAATAATATCTTCATATGGAATTCTTAATTCATCAATTAATTCTTTTGCTTTGTGTCCGGCATAATGAATATTTGAACCCTTGCCAGCGAGCTCATCTGCTTTTTCTGCTGGGTGCAAGGTGATAACGAATCTCTTAAAAAAATGTCCATATTTTCTTTTGATATTATCAGCAATTTGCAAAAAATTTTCTTTGTCTCTTTCTTCTCCTGCAAGAACTATGAACATTTTTTTAAGAGGATAATGTGTTTTTACAAGATTTTCAAAAGTAGTTTCAATTACACCAATGTCTTCTTTATATGTAGGTAAAAAAACTAAATGACATAATTTTTCCCAATTCGGCAATTTTTTTAAATCTTCCATCCAATCTCTCTTAATAGCCACACGATATTTTTGCCATGAAATAAAAAGATGTATGAGGAAATTAATAACACGGAAAAGCCAAAACAAATCATATACAATAATAAAATAAATCACCCAAAGAGGTTGTATAAAAGAAAGCGCGATTCCAATTAAAAAAGTTGCCCAAACCGTAGCGCCTGGTATTATTTCATAAATGCGGTGTTTATTTCTTGGTAACATAATTAAATTTTCAATTTTCAATTACCGATTTTCAATTATTACGTTATATTAGGTTTTTTATCATATACGGGTAACACGAACTTACCCAGTTTTGTTTTTTTGAGTTTTCGTAAGCCGATTTTAATCAATTCTTTTTTGTTTTTAAACTCTTTTCTACTAATTCCAACTACTGGGAGATTCCAAGCAAACGCCAAAGTATTAGCAGTAGCAACATTGCTCCGCGAAATACTAAATGTATCAGGACCGGTTACGGCAATAATTCCCTGAACACTTTTAGTGTTCGTTAATTTATTCTCTTTTAATTTGTCTACAACTAAAATTTTCATAAATTATTAAGAGCTGTGATGTGTTTATTCTCAAGAATTCTGTGCAAAAATTGGTCGCCGATTTCTTTGCGATATTTATATTCATCGCGACTCATCAAGGTATAGTTAACTTCAAATCCAAGACTTCTTTCAAAACGTCTTACAGCATCTTGTAATTTTTTCTTATTAATGGAACCAATTATTAAAAGATCGGTATCCGCCTTTTTATTATCAACAAATGAACCTGTTAAAAGAATTAATGAAACTTTTCTCGTACGCCCCAGCGCGCTTATTAAACCGCTTCCCAAGAAAAGATGCGACTTATTAAACAGGGCTTTTAGTTCAGGAAAAAGAATAAAATTTTGATTAATAATGTAATATTTTTTGTCTGTTGACGAATTTTTCTTTTTTAACCTTTCTCCTTCTTGTTGAATTATAAAATCATCTTTTGATAAACCATCCAATTCACGTCGCACAGCATTAATCTGCGTGCCAATATGACGCGCTAATTCACGGATATAAAAAGAACGTTCGGGTTGATTTAAAAATGTATACAACAATTGAACACGTGTCCTTGAACCAAATAAGTGTTCAAGAACTGTCGCTGATGTGTTCGATTTTTTTGATGTTTTCTTATTTAACATATTTAATTATATCTTATCAACAGTCCGTATATTTTGCAAATGTATATCTGAAGTGTATAATATAATAAAGAAACACATGACTAACAACAATACAAAAACAGCAGAATTAATAATCAGCGGGGATCAGCATACTGGTTCGGCTCTTAAACTGATTTCCCCTGTTTTGCTTAACACAGATCCTTCTGGCAGGACCCGCTTTTTTGGTATTGTCCAAAGCCCAACTACAAAACTTTTTAAAGTTATTGAGGAAATTATTAATTTTTCAGAAAATACCAACGACGAAACCGAGCCACAAGAATATGTCGATTTCCCAACCGCGCAACTCGCGGTTGAATCACAGCTTGAAACAATTCTCCAAAATATTAATTCACGACTCACTAAAATTTTAAGTAAAAAAGAAATAAATACAACCATATCAAACACAAACATAATCTTAGGATTACAAAATGAAGATGCTTTAAGCTTGGCAGGTCGTGGCGAGATACAGGTATTACTTATCCGCCCCAAACAAAATCAAAATGTATTAGAGGACAATGATTCATACGAAATTCTGGATTTGATGAAGCGCCCTGAAGAAGAAAATTTGGCAACAGACGAAGAAGAATTATTTTCACATTTTTTAAGTGGCAAGTTCTGTCCTGAAGACACGCTCACTCTTTCAACAAAAAATTTATGGGAAAAAATAACCGAAGAAAACCTTCTTCGTGGCATAGCCGTGCTTCCTCCAAGCAGCGCAGTTGAATTTATTAAAAATAATCTTTCAAAATGGAAAGGCAAAGGAGCAACAGCGCTTTTGTTAAAATATATTCCAAGTGAAAAAGAACCAATAACACAAAACCGACGACTTGGACACTCATTTAAAAATTCAATAGAAGAACTAATGGGAACTGAAAAGAAAACAGAAAAAATTCTTTCCACCCCCACACCATTTAAGAAATCGCTTTCTTCATTTTTTGATTTATTTAATACTCAAGGACAAAGAAAAATTAAAAAATATCATGGGCACAGGGGCGGTGTGGAAAAAAATATGCGCAAATTTTTTGATAACCTTTTAGCTGCATCAGAATTTGTGGCCACTTTCTCAGTAAAATTATTTCATCGTCTCTTTTTAATTATTTCAAACAAAAATAATCGGCATAAAATTATAAAAGAAATCAAAGATGATTTCAAAAAAGGACGCGGAGGGTTTGTCAAATGGTTTAATTCATTACCGAAACGTAGTCGTATTTTGTTTGTTGTTATGATATTTGTAATTTTTGTTTTCACTCAAAGTATCTTTATTTTTAATATCAAACAAAACTACGAAAATAAAAAAGAAACTTATAATAATTTAGCGCAAGAAATTAAAGACACTACAGAAGCTGCGGAAGCAAGTTTAATTTACGGCGATGACCGCAAAGCAGAAAAACTATTAGAAGAAGCAGAGCTAATTCTTGCGGGACTTAGTAAAAAAACAAAGAAAGAAAAAGGCGAAGCACTCTATCTTAGAGAATTACTTAACGAAAAATGGGTTAAACTTCATCATGTTATAGATGTTTCTGGACCACGCTTGCTTGCTGATTTGGGAAATACTGGCGGAAAATTTTTAATTGAATCAAATGGAACGATTTATGTTTTGAGTCCAGAAAATGCTTCTGTATTAAAAATGAATCCTGATAGCGGACAAGTAAATCCTTATTTAACATTTGAAAATGCAAATCAAGCTCCCGTTTTTTGGATACAAAAAGATAATCAAAGCGCTGTTATATTTAAAAAAAATCATCTTCCTTATCAAACAGAAATACAAATAGCATCTGCCGAGGAAATATCGCTAAATAATAAAAATATAAAATCAATTGATTCTTCACAGATTACTGAGAGAATTAAGGATTTAAAAATTTTCAATGATAAATTATATACTCTTGATGTTGGGCAAAACCAAGTTTGGAAACATGCGAATACGTCTTCAGGATTTGATAGTAGTAAAGCGTGGTTGAAAGAACAAGCTAATTTATCAGATGGTTTAGCGCTGGCGCTAGATGGGTCAATTTATATTTTAAAATCTGATGGGAATCTTATAAAACTCTATGCTGGAAGAAATACAGATTTTGAAGCAAACGTACCAAAACCAATCGGCGCAGAAGATTATTCTGGTATTCAAGAAGCAAAAATATGGACAACGTTTAATGCAAAATTTATTTATGTATTAGATCAAACCAATAATCGTATTATTGTATTTGATAAAAACGGCCGTCTGGTAGCGCAATATATTTCTTCAGTATTTACAAACTTAAAAGATTTTGCAGTTCAAGAAAAAGAACATAAAATTTATGTTCTGAATGATACACAAATTTACGGAATCATCGCCTCGCATGTTGACCTCCG
>JAYEKT010000002.1:18409-22353 GCA_034716735.1 Patescibacteria group bacterium | reverse complement strand
AAAATCTTTTTTGCGCGTGACAACGACAAATCCCAACCAGAAAGACATAACACATTTGCATCATTGTGCTGGCGGGTTAGTTTTGCATCTTTAGTATTTGAAACTGCCACAGCGCGAACACCTTTAAACTTATTTGCCGCAATACAAACGCCGTGTGATGAACCGCAAACCAAAACCCCGCTATTATCTCCCTTTACCTTTTTGGCAACCTTGGCGGCAAAATCTGGATAATCGTCTTTCTTATTATATTTCAAAGCGCCCTCATCCAAAACCTTGTGTCCTGATTTCTCAAGATACTTTTTAATCTGTTCTTTTAATTTAAATCCGGCGTGATCCGCGCCAAGAAAAATTTTCATATTATTCTAAATCAAAACTTCCGCCTTTATCTTCACCTAAATTAAGATATTCAAACAATCCTCTTAAATTATATTTTTTTTCGACTTCCATAATTCGTTTAGCCAATTCTTTACGCCTTTCTTCTACTTCTTCTGGTTTTGCAGACATTAGATTAGCTTCTCCAAAGGCGTTAAGAACCTCTTCACCAGCTCTTTTACTAAATATCTTATCTACCTTTTTAAACAAGCTCTCTCTTGTATGAATATTTTCTATATCTTCTGCTTCAAATAATTTAAATAGTTGGTGAACCTTATTTGAAAGGTTAGCGCCTTCCTCTTCCATTAAGTCGTCTACTTCTTTGCTCTCAATTTTTCTGGTTGCTACTCTTTTTAAATCCCCTGATAAGTCATCAAAAAAACGTTCCTCAATTTCTTCTGGTGTTCTTTCTCTTTTATCTGGGGTCGTAGATAATTCCTCCATTTCTTCATCTGATAATTTAGCTATTTCTTCATTTGATAATTCAAACAACTTCTTTCCTCCACCAATTAATTCTCTTTTTGATTTTGGTGTATCGGCTCTTGTAAGCCCCTTTTCCTCCTTCTTTGATTCTCCTCCTAGTTTTGGACATTGTTCAAATGACATATTTTTTTATTTAATTCTTAATTGTTCCTTCCTTTATTATATAATAGCAGATTTATAAAAATAATCAAATCTTGTCAACTCCTTTTATTTATGCTAAATTAGAACACATATGAACCTGCCAAAACAAGAAGAAGAAATTTTAAAATTTTGGAAGAAAAATAAAATTTTTGAAAAATCCTTGGAAAAAACAAAGCAAGGAAAGATTTTTAGATTTTACGACGGTCCGCCGTTTGCAACTGGCCTCCCACATTACGGCCATGTGCTTCCAGGAACTATTAAAGATGTTATCCCACGTTACAAAACAATGCGCGGATTTTTTGTTGAACGCCGATGGGGATGGGATTGCCACGGCCTGCCAGTGGAATATGAAGTAGAAAAAGAACTCAAAATATCTGGAAAAAAAGAAATTGAAAAAAAAGTTGGTATTAAAAAATTCAACGAAGCATGTAAAGATATTGTTTTGCGCTATACAGAAGAATGGCGAAAAACCGTGGAACGAACTGGCAGATGGGTTGATATGGATAATGCGTATCTAACAATGAATCCAGAATACATGGAATCTATCTGGTGGGTTTTTAAATCTTTACAAGAAAAAGATTTGATTTATGAGGGTCATAAAATTCTGCCATATTGCCCGCGATGTGGCACCCCGCTTTCAAACTTTGAAGCAAATATGCCGGGCGCATATCAAGATGTAAAAGACCCAGCAATTACTGTAAGATTTAAACTTTTAGACGAAGACCAAAAAGACACTTATCTTTTGGCATGGACAACAACTCCTTGGACACTTCCATCAAATATCGCTTTGGCAGTTGGCTCTGATGTTGATTATGTTGAGGTAAAAGATAAGGAAGATAATAATCATTATATTTTAGCAGCCGAGCGTCTTAAAAATTTTTATCATACTGAAGAAGAATACGAAATAATTAAAAAATCAAAGGGAAAAACTTTGACTGGTTTAAAATATGAGCCACTCTTTCATTATTTTGAAAGATTTCAAAACACTGGTTTCAAGGTTGTGGAAGCAGATTTTGTCAGCGCAGAAGACGGAACTGGAATTGTTCATATTGCCCCTGCTTTTGGTGAAGATGATAATGAGCTTGGTAAAAAAGAAGATTTGCCAATGCCAAATCCTGTTGATGAACACGGATGTTTTACTGATGAAGTTGAAAATTACAAAGGAATGCAAGTTAAAGAAGCTGATTTAAAAATCATAAAAGATTTGAAAGAGGCAGGCAAGATTATTAAAAAAGAAATTTATAAACATTCTTATCCACACTGCTGGAGATGCGACACACCACTAATCTACAAAGCAGTTTCAACATGGTTTGTTGCAGTTACAAAAATTAAAGATAAGATGTTGAAAAATAATGAAAAGATTTATTGGATGCCTGAGCATCTAAAACATGGGAGATTTGGAAAATGGCTGGAAGAAGCGCGCGACTGGGCAGTTAGTAGAAATAGGTTTTGGGGAAGTCCGTTGCCAATCTGGAGGCATAAAGATGGTGATTGTGACAATGTGTTAGTAATTGGTTCGCGCGAAGAATTAGAAAAATTAAGCAAGCAAAAAGTAAAGGACTTGCACAAACATTTTGTAGATAAAATTGAAATAAAGTGCGAGAAATGCGACGGAGTTTTGACACGTGTTCCAGAAATTTTGGATTGTTGGTTTGAATCTGGCGCAATGCCTTATGGCGAATACCATTATCCTTTTAAAAACAAGAAAAAATTTGAACAAAACTATCCGGCAGAGTTTATTGCCGAAAGTATTGATCAAACACGTGGGTGGTTTTACACACTTTTGGTTTTATCAACTGCGCTTTTTGACAAGCCAGCATTTTTAAATGTTGTGGTGAGTGGTTTAGTGTTGGCAGAAGATGGAAAGAAGATGAGTAAGCGCTTGAAAAACTATCCTGAACCAAAAGAAATTTTAGACAAACATGGAGCTGATGCTCTGCGTCTTTATTTAATGGGTTCTCCTGCGGCAAAAGCAGAGGAATTAAGATTTACAGAAAAAGATGTAGCGCAAACATCCCGCGAATTTCTTTTTATCTTGCAAAATATCTTCTCATTCTGGAAAATGCATGCAGGAAAGAGCGGTGTTGAACTAAAACCATCGGATAAAAATGTTTTAGATAAATGGATTTTATCAAAACTAAATATCCTAACCCGTGATTTGACAGCATCAATGGATAAATATGATTTGCCAAAATCTGTTAGATTATTAAGAGAGTTTATTAATGAATTTTCTACATGGTATCTCCGTAGAAGCCGTGGAAGATTTAAAACAGATGATAAGAAGTCAGCGCATCAAACACTTGGATTTGTGTTGCAGGAAACGTCAAAGCTCATTGCTCCGTTTGCGCCATTCATGGCTGACTCAATTTATCAAGGCGTAAAGGGCGAGAAAGAAAGTGTGCATCTTGAGGATTGGATTTCGGCAGGAAAAATTGATGAAAAAATCTTGAAGGAAATGAAAGTTGTGCGTGATGTTTGCGAAGCAGGACACGCAGAAAGAGAAAGGGCAGGAATTAAAGTTCGCCAACCCCTCGCAAAAATAACAATCAACAATCAGCAATCAATAATCAGCAATCAACTACTTGATTTAATAAAAGATGAACTTAATATAAAGGAAGTAGATATTAAAAAGGGTAAAGGAAAACTAAAAGCAGTATTAGATACAAAAATCACTGATAATTTAAAACGCGAGGGATATCTACGTGAAATTATTAGAATGGTAAACAGCTTGCGAAAACAAGCAGGATTTACAATTGCCGACCGCGCAACACTTTCTTGGAAATCAGACAATTCTGAAATCACAAAAATCTTTAAAGATTTTGAAGAAGATATAAAGAAAGGAACGAGCTGTACAGAAATCAACAACAAAAAATCCAAGGGAGATATTGATAAAGACATAAAAATAGCTGATGGTGTAGAAGTTTGGGTTGGTGTGAAGAAGGTGTAAA
>JAYEKT010000002.1:4237-18309 GCA_034716735.1 Patescibacteria group bacterium | reverse complement strand
ATGGATTCCTGCCTCCGCAGGAATGACAGCACGATGGATTCCTGCCTCCGCAGGAATGACAGCACGATGGATTCCTGCCTCCGCAGGAATGACAGCACGATGGATTCCTGCCTCCGCAGGAATGACACCTATGATAAAAGAAGAACTAAAACTAAACCGCGAGCTTACTGGTTTGGAAATTGCCGCGCGAGAAGTGATAAAAAAACTTCGCGCAAAAAAACACGGGGCATATTTTGCTGGTGGTTATGTTCGTGATATCAAACTTGGACTTTTACCACATGATATTGATATTGCAACATCTGCAAAACCAAACCAAATTGAAAAACTTTTCAAAAAAACCGTTCCAACCGGAAAAGCGTTTGGTGTGATAAGGGTTCGTGAAAAAGGCCATTGGTTTGAAGTAGCAACTTTTAGAATTGATTTACCGGATGGAGATGCCCGCAGACCAGGTGGTGTTAAATTCACATCTGCAAAAGAAGATGCAAAACGACGCGACTTTACAGTAAACGCGCTTTTTTATGATTCAACAAAAGAAGAAATTATAGATTATGTCGGCGGACTTGAAGATTTAAAGAAAAAAGAATTAAAATTCATTGGTTCAGCGCAGAAAAGAATTAATGAAGATAATTTAAGATTGTTGCGCGCTGTTAGATTTAAAACTGCGCTTGGTTTTAAGATGTCAAAAAAAGATTTGGATATAATAAAGAAGAACAAAGAAAAAATTCAAACAGTTAGCGCTGAAAGAATCAGAGAGGAACTAACAAAAATGCTCGTTCATCCGAATCGCGCAAAAGCAATGAAAGAATTAAAAAAATTAGGATTGTTAAAAGAGATTTTACCAGAAATTCAAAAAATGGTTGGTGTTAAACAACCAGAAAAATATCATAGCGAAGGTGATGTTTGGGTACACACATTACTTGCGCTTGAACATCTTCCAGATAATGTGTCGCCAGAAGTTGCATGGGCAGTATTACTTCATGATGTTGGCAAACCACCTGCACAAAGAACCCCGGAAAAACACGGGGTTGATAGAATTCGTTTCTCTGGACACGAAAATGTTAGCGCAAAAATGGCAAAAGAAATAACAAGACGTCTTAAATTTTCAAGAAAACAAGTTGAAAAAATTACATGGATTGTTAAAAATCACATGCGCCTAATGCATATCCAAAAAATGAAAAAGGCAAAACAAAGACGTTTGCTCCAACATCCGTATTTTGATGATTTTATGATTGTTTCATACGCAGATATTGCTGCGTCATTACAAAAAGGAAAACCAAATTTCAAGGACTATGATTATGCAATGAAACTTTTGGAGGAAGAAGAAAAACGTCCGAAAGAAGAAAAAAAGAAGAAAATTATAAGCGGGCATGATATAATGAAACATTTCAAAATTAAATCCGGTCCGCACATCGGAAAGATTTTAGAAATGGTTCATGATGCATATCTTGAGGGGAAAGTTGGATTAGATAAAAAAGAGATATTAAAATTTATTAAAAAGAATTGCTATGATTTCATCACTAAAAGGAAACATAATTCATAAATTCTTAGATTCTGGAATTATTGTTATTGAGGTGAACGGAGTTGGTTACGGAGTTTATGTGCGCACATCGCTTTTTTCAAAATTCAAAGAAGGCGAAGGTGTCTTTTTGTTTGCCCATGAATATATTAGGGAAAATTCTCGGGAGCTTTATGGGTTTTTGAAAACAGATGAATTAAAACTTTTTGAAAAATTATTAAGTGTTTCTGGAGTTGGTCCAAAACTTGCGCTTAACATCTTGTCGCTTGGAAAAATAGAAGATATTAAGAAATCAATTGATAATGACGATGTGGAATTTCTTACAACTCTCAAAGGCGTTGGCAAAAAAATCGCGCAGAAAATTATTTTAGAATTAAAAGGCAAACTTATAGATGGCAAAAGCGTGGGGTATGATGATGAGGTTGTTGATGCCCTCAAAAATCTCGGCTATTCTTTTTCAGAAGCAAAAACGGCAATTGGAAAAATACCAAAAAATCTAAAAACCACAGAATTAAGATTAAGAGAAACATTAAAACATCTAGCAAGATGACAAAAGAACAATGGAACAATTTTGTAATTCAAAACGTCGCACGTAGCGGCGCCTTTTTACAATCTTTTGAATGGGGAAAGTTTCAAGAATCCATGGGGCGCAAAGTGATAAGGATTAGTAATCTTGGACAATTTATTAAAATACCCCTCGTTCTTTGGAAAAAATATTTGTATTGCCCGCGTGGACCAGCCAGAAAATATTTTGATGAGATGAACACTCTTGCTAAAAAAGAAAAATCTGTTTTTGTTCGTTTTGACTTACCAACAGAAAACCAAAAATGGACTCAACCAAAAGGAATCAAAAAAGTCCGCAGTGGTATTCCTCCTGTGACATTGCTTATAGATTTAAAAAAGACAGAAGACGAACTTTTAAAAGAAATGCATGAAAAAACAAGATACAATATTCGACTTTCAGAAAAAAAAGATTTGGTAATCAAACAAGATTCTCTTTTAAATTTTTGGAATCTTTCAGAGAGCACATCTAAAAGGCATGGAATAAGAAATTGGGGTAGGGTTTATTACGAAAAACTTTTAGCCATCCAAAATTTTGCTTATGTTGCTACTGTTTATCTTAAGGGCAAACCATTAGCTTCAGGAATTTTTGTAGATTTCGCCGGCACAACTACATATTTTTTTGGCGCGTCATCTGATGAACACAAAAACTTAATGGCGCCACACCTTTTGCATTGGCATATTATAAAGGAAGCAAAAAAGAAGGGACAAAAAAGTTATGATTTTTGGGGAATAAATCCAGAAAATTCAGAAAATTCAGCATATAAAAAAAGTTGGGAAGGCATCACGCGATTTAAAAAAGGTTTTGGCGGAGAAATTGTTTCCTACCCCGGCACATTTGAACTCCCAATACAAAAAAAATGGTATAGATTATACCAACTCGCAAAAATGATATCACCCTACGGGTGACCACCCGAAGGGTGGAAAAATTAAATGGGCAAATAGAATTTGCGTGTTTTTTTATAATTCAATAACCGTTCCGCGACCTTCTGCTTCTGTATCGCCTATAAGATTTGAACTGACTGTTGGCGCGGAAAGAACAATTACACCGCCCGTTTCAGCATCATGCGCATCTAAATTTGTTTTCCCAAGTATTGTTAAAACTTCTCCGTCATCAGAACTTTCTGGTGTTACAGCAACACTAAAACTTGCTTCAGTTGCTATAATAGTTTTTGGCAAATCATCAATTTGCCAAGTTATTTTTCTTGATGTTTCATTATAAGACACATTGCCTTGTTCTGAAGATGATTCACCTTCCCAAGAAACACCTGAAGGAAGCGTGGTTGAAACAACAATATCATTCAAGTCATGCAAAGTGTTTCCCAACCTCCAAAAAATCTTGTAGCTTGTTGTTTCTCCTACCCTTGGAGGAAGAGGTCCGCTTCCAATAGCGACGTCGTCATCATCAAAATATCGTCCAAGAGATTGAAGAATTAAATTACTGTTGATATCTACTTCTAATTTTGTGCTTTGCACAGTGCGATTTATCCGCTTGCCTGCTTTTCTTCCAATTACTGCTTCTGCCCACACTGAAACAACGTGGTCTTCATCTTCTGAAAGAGCATAGCTAACTAAATCAACAGAAAAATCTACTGTTCCCTCCTCTCCTGAACCAAGAGTATCTAAGCGCGAGGAATCACTCTTGTCCCAAACCAAAGATTGAGTACCGCCAACAAGTGGGTTCCTGCTCCCAATTTTTGGTTCAGCATCAAAAAATACTCTAATTTCTATATCTTCTAAATCATCGCTGCCATCATTTTTAAATGAAAGATGAGAATTTAATGTATCGCCAAAATTTACAGCGCCGCTTCGTCCGCCGTTTATAAAAAGTGATAGAACCAAATCGCTTTTTGTAATCTCAAGGGGCACTTCTGTCTCTTCTTGCAAGACAAACTTATCTCCTGTAATAATAAATCCTACTTGAAAAAGCTGTTCTATATTGCCTGATGCTTCTGAAGAATAAACGCCTTTGAGTTTTATCTCCCCCTCTTCTTCTGGAGATAATTTTTCAAAAAACCACATCTTGCTTTTGTTCTGTGGCGGAGTTGATGTTGCAAAAATAAACTCTTCTGGAAGCACTGGATTTACAGCAATATCTTGGATTTCTTCATCTGCTAAATTTCTGTATCTAATAGTGTATTCTATTTCTTCACCAGGCGCTACCTCTGAAGCCCCATCTGCTTCAATGCCTAAAACAGTGGACTCTATATCCGCTGTATAGCTTGCGACTTTTTCAAAATCTGAATTAAAATTCGCCGGCTTGTATGTCATATATCCTGTTAACGTTGCCTTGTCATCCTTACCTCCGACAATAATACCCTTAACTTCTATCTTTCCCTTTTCTCCTTTTTCCAAACTTCCAAGATTCCATTCTCCTGGTTCAGTTTGCTCGGGATTGCTTTCTTTTATAACAAACCCTGGTGTTAAAAGCAGATTAATAGATGATTCTGCCAAAGGCACTCCTTCATTATTAAAATAATGCAGTTCTATTTCAATTTCTTTTCCAGAGGCAATTTTTTTAGGGCCTTCTATTTTAAACTGCACGCCTTTTCCGCCAAATTTTTCATAAGGTTTTAAAATAAAAAATCCTGCCCATGCAGAAACAGCAAGAACAGCAAAAAAAGCAACTAAACCAATTAAAAGTAGCTTTGTCCTACTTCCTCTCATATGTTCAAACTTTTTAAAGTTTGGCATCTTTCCATCTTTCGTGTAAATCCTACGCAATTCTTGTTCTATCTCCTTATCTTGCTTAAGCTTTTTTGCTTCTTGAGATAACGGTGTTATTTTTTTCATATTTTTTTAATCAATTTTCCAAAAAATTTGTCGCTGTCTAACTTTTGGAGGACAGTTGGTTCCTCGCTATAATTCCACGCTTCTTCCATATTTTCTGGAAGGCGTATTTGATGAATGAATGAGGTGTTATTGCTTCCTGATTGTTTTTGAATAAAAAGATTATGAGAAGATATTGATACGTTGTCTTTATTAAATAATGATTCTAAAAATGACGGTTTTTCAAATGAAAGAGCAAAAGGCAAACGATAAGTCAAAGAGTAAGTTGTTGATTCGCCGGGGTCTACCATTGTCCAATTTCCAAAAACTGTCTTGCCAAATTCTTCTGTGACTTTTGTGTTGCTCGCTAGTTCAACCATTGTAATCTGCTCTAATTCAAAAACATCTTTGTCAGGCGCGCATCCAACTTCTGGGGTGTCAAAGAAATAAGCTTCGGGCATTGCAAATCCTTCGACGTTTAAAAGCGTAGAACCCTTTGGAACATAAACCCGTACATAATTAACATTTCTAACGCCAGTAAACAAGTCGCCCTTAATTCCATTATGAGTTCTTGTAACTATAACAGAATTTATTATGTTTCCATTTTTGTCTATAGATGTTCTTTGCTCTATCTTTTCGTCTATTACAGCATCTGTTTTTTGTCCGGCGATATTAGCATTAATCACAGCCAGATAATCACCCGTGGTTTGTTTAATTTCACCGCCCCACCCAAATTCTAAAACCTTTTCTTCTATCTCGTCTTTTGTAAAATAAAATTGAATATCTTTAGAATGCAAAGCGTCGTCTAAGACATTGCCCATTTCAAACATATCCTCTTTTGTTTCATTCATTAATTTTTCTATAAGTATAGGCATCAAATCCGCAAGAATCTGTTTTGGTTTGTTTTCTTCTTTATCATATTCTATTTCAACAGCATATTGAATTTCGTCTATGAAATTATCGGCTGAAAGAACTTTTTCATATTCTGGCATTTCTATAGGACCTATAAAATTTAAAAGGTTTTCCACAAAAGAAGCATTAATTGTTATTACTCCATCAACTGTTCCCCCACCGCTTTTTTCATAAAACCACATCATTTTTTTTGCTGCTGATGGAAAATCTGGAAACCAATTTGAATCGCGAAAATGCCAACGACTTGCAATAAGCTGAAGAGGTTCAGGCGGAATAAGACGCGCAAGCAAGCCACCGTCTAAATCATATGAACCGCCACCTGGAAAATAAGTTTTTATTATTTCACCGTCACGAATTGCAACCTCAGCAAAACTTCCAATAAAACCGCCAGTTGGGCGAATCTCATTATTATTTTGAAAAATCAAAAGAAAACGGCGGGGTTCATCTGTTCCCAAGATATTTAAAATAATATCTGAAACTTTTAAAAATTCGTCTACCCCAAGAACAACTCCATCAACCATTTTTTTAATTTGCGCCACACCCTCTTGCGCGCCTTCGGGCAATAAATTTTCATTCACTTCATCTAACTTATTCTTTGCTCCTATAAGATATGGCAAAGCATCCTCTATCCCCATTTTAATATAAGAAAATTTATCTGAAATTTTTTCTGCTTCTTCAAATTGACTAAATCTATTGTTTAAAACTGCGGCCGCATATGTTAATTCAGTTCCAGCAGACAAAAGCGACTCTCCACTTTTAAGTTGTTCGCCTTTTTCAGGTAGGATACTGATGACATTGCGCAAAAGAAAATTTATTTCTCCAATCTGTCCAGTTGCGAATGACAATTGTTCTTCCACTTTTACAAGCGCTTCATTGCGAGCTTGAACAGATGGATTCTCAAAAGCCAAAGTTATATGTCCAAGAGCCGCATCTCCCGCAGAGACAATTCTTTCTTTGACATCTTCTAATCCTTCGTAGGTAAGAAACAAACGAAGAGGAAGAATAATAACAAAAGCCACAATAACAAAAACCAAAATCGCCTCGCGTAATTTCAATCGACGAGGCAAAAGACCAGCGCACTCTTCGGTCTTGTCTTCTTTTTTTGTAAAGATTGATAAAAAAGCGTCTATAATTTTCCAGATTATTAAAAGAATCAACCCAATTAAATTTACAATAAACAATTCTTTAAATCTTGGGTGATAATTTTCCGAAGAAGCTCTAATCGTGGGATAATCTTTGTGAGAAGAAAACAACAAAAACAAATCTGCTTTAAATCTTCGCCACCAGCTTCTTTTTATAATGGTCTCTTCTGAAATAGACGTTGCATACAACGTCTCTACATTTTTTTCTTTAAGATTCAAAACATGCGGTGAAGAAATTTCCTCGCTTGATAAACCGATATTGATAGAGTAATCTTTTGTTGTTTTTTTGGACATATTCAAAATTAAATTTTACTTACCGCTTCTTCGTATACTTTTAGTGTCTGGCGCGCGCAGTCACTCCAACTATACTTCCTAACCCGCTCGTATCCTTTTTCTATAAGATTTTTTCGCAATTCTGGATTGTAGACAATCTCGCTCATCTTTTTCACCATTTCATCAATGCTTTGCGGATTAAAATATAGAGCGGCATCTCCATAAATTTCTGATAAACAAGATGAATTACTTGCTAAAACTGGTGTGCCATGCGCCATTGCTTCAAGTCCGGGAAGACCAAATCCTTCACAAAATGATGGAAAAATGTAGGCCTCGGTGTTTTGATATAGTTCTGCGAGTTCTTCGTCCGCCACATATCCGCGGAAAATAATGTTTTCTGTATTGCCCGCCATTTTTTTCAATCGTCTCCAGAAATAATCTTCTTTGCCAACTAAAACTAATTTATATTTATCGTTTTTATATTTTCTAAAAATTTTAAATGCTTTGATTAATCCTTCAAGATTTTTGTGCGGATAGGCATTGCCAACATAGAGGAAATAAGACACTGAGTGTCCAACGGCAGTAGTTGTAGGACACTCAGTGTCCAACAAGTTAAACGATACACCCTCATACGTCACAATGATTTTATGTTCTATCTTATTAAAACTTTTAATCACTTCTTTCTTTATGTATTCAGATGGAGTAATAATAAATTTTGCGTCGCGCGCAACGCGCTGGATTGTCAGACGATAAAAAAGATATTTTAGGAAAAATTTAATTGGTCCAAGTGTGGTTGCGCGGGTTGATGGATATTTTAAAAGAATCAAGTCGTGGATTGTCGCAACAAATGGTTTTTTGTATAAAAACGGAACATTAAAGTGCGGAAAATGCATTAAGTCAACTTTCTCTTTTTCCAAAATCTTTGGCAATTCAACTTGTTCGGCTAACCCATACCACTTAATATCTGCTAAGACCTTTTTAAATTTTCTATTTCGCGGTTTATATAAATCAAAATTTTTCTTACGCAAAAAAATAACGAATTCATGTTCGCTTTGGATTACCTCCAAATGTTCAATTAATTCTTTTACATACCTCCCTATTCCCGTTTCCGTACCAAAAAACCGGGCATCAATACCTATTTTCATATCTTTATTCTACCATAAATCAATAAACGACTCAATCATTCATTGAGTCGTTTATGTTTGGGCTTTCGTTTGTAACTTCCTTTGCCCTTTTTGGGTTCATGTTGTTGCGAAGTTGGCACTGGATTTTTACGAACTTTTTTCAAAATCTCCAGCTGGTCTGGAAGTTTGATTATGTGTTTGTTTTTCATGTTTCTATTATATCATACAAATAGAAGAGCCCCGCACCTTTCGGTACGGGGCTTGTTGTTGCGAATCGGGGCACTTATGATTTCGGTTGCCCCGTCTTCGTCTTACTTCCTCCTCCTGTTTTCCTCTTTCTTGACCTTTCTCTTGGACTTCTTGCTGTGGGGATTGGTGACTTGCTTGCCACCGCCACCACCACTGCTAGTACCCTTCGCAGGTTGAGCGTTGAGGCGCTTCGCTCTCAGCGCGTCTCGCCTGGCATCACGCTTTTCACGCTCTTTCTGCTCCTCATGCAGAAACGCCTCACGCTCCTCTGGCGTCATGGCCGCCAGCTTCTCCTGCCTGCGGCGCTTGTTGTCTCGCTCAGAACGCCCGCTCAGACCAACGGGGCACTTCTTGCCTTTGAACTCGCCCCGCGGCCGTGGCTTGCCGTCGTTAACGTGCTCCTCTTCGTGGCCTTCACAATACTTCGTGTGAATTTCCACGACGTTGGGGCAGCTGGGGTGGTCGCACGTCTTAAAGCCCATATCAATATCCTTTCTTCACCCTAAACAGGGCAATGAGTTGCTTGTGAAAATCCTCTCTAAGAATCTGTCCCTGAATTGGAACCGGTCCTTGGATAGGATCCTCTCGCGCGTCGAACGTTTGACGCGCGAGAGGAATATTTTCTGGTAGGACTCTTATCGTCCATCAAAGGTCAGAGACCTCCGGACAACTTGAGTCACTCGGATGACCGAACGGAAGGAACGAACGGTCGAGGTCTACTCAGCAAACTCTTCTCTCCTGACCATGTCGTGAGCGGCCTTCTCCGCGCGGCGCCAGGCACGCTTGCCCTTCTCGACGGTGGGTGGCGGGTCGACCGGCGCGTCGTAGACGTCGGTCGGGTCGGGGTCGACCTGGGATGCAGGGGGCGACACGACAAGCCCGAAGCTCGCACGGAGCTTCTTCAGCTCATCGTCGTCCATGCTGTCGCCGAGCTTGCCAAGGGCCTCGGCGAACCGAGGGTTGACATTCTTGGAGCTGGACTTCGCCATGCGCTTGATTGTCTCGAGCGCGCGCTCAACGACTATCCTCGTGTTGGTCGCGCCGCGCTTGTCCGTGAAAGTCATGCGCCATGCGTCCCTGCCTTCGGCAGTACGCACCTTGTTGGTCAGGCCCTCGACGATGGACTGAGCGCACTTCGCGCAGATGAGGATGGGCCAGTCCCGGTTGTTGATGAGCTCGTCCTGCACCCGGACTGCGAACTCCGCAGTCTCATTGGAGAAGACCCCTGCCTTGACCAACGTGATGGTCTGGTGGATGAGCTCCTCCAAAGTGAAAATCTCGGACTTGTTGCCGTCGTGGACACGGGTCAACGCCTTCATGTCGCTGAGCGGGATGCGCTTGCCACTGCTCTCGCAATCGACCCACTGACACTCCGCGAGCTCGTCTCGGCGCTTGAGCTCCATTGCCACCGACGGGTTCTCACCGGCCGTCTCGCGCATGTGGAGCTCCGCAAACACGAAGTACATGACAGCGCAGGACTGAAGGTCCTGCACCTCGTCGCACTGCCACGCATCTTCCTCGGTCTTGACCTCCCCAGTGTAGAGAAGCTCCTCGACCTTGGCCTTGCGTTCGCTCATCTCGAACTCGCGCTGACACTTGTAGCAAAGTACCTCAGGCTGACCCGCCTTGAGGGTCTTCGTCACATGGAGAAACATCGCGATGACGCGCCTCCGACCACCCCTGACGTCACTCTCGACCTTGTGGGGCTTGTAACCGTAGGCAACCTTGTGCGAGTCACCGCACTTGGAGCACGTGAACTCCGCCTTGTACCACTCTTCAGGGAGGGTATAGCCGACGTCCATGAGAGCGGTCGCGATTTCGCGGGTACGCGCTTTGTTGCGCGTCTTTCGCGCTGCAGTCCTCTGCGCATACTCCTCGGGTGACAACTGCTTCCTCTGCGACTTCTTCTTGATAGACCTCACCATGATATTTTCCTTCTTCCTGCTCCGGTATCACCGGAGATAATTCGGGTTGTTGAAAGTACTACTTCTAAATCCTCACGCCCGAATCGCAAGAATCTAGTTTGGCATTTGACGGCTTACCAAGCCCCCTGGAATTTCACCAGAGAATTACAGCCCCTTTTTAAGACATGGGTTGGTCTTATGTTAACTAGGTTTATTACTGAAACCCAGGTGAAATTCCACTTTTAAATAAAATTTCATCTAATTTCCAGTTTCATAGTAGTATAGCACATATTAAATATTTTGTCAATAGGTTAAAGTTAGGAATTTTACTTTGCCTTAACTCGTAAACTAATTAACTAAGTCCCCTGGTGACTCCGCAGTCCAAAGACCACGAAGCCACCAAGGAACATCTAAAACCTCCTTTAGATAATCAACGTTTCGCCGTTTTTCATAATCACAAGTTCTGCATGTTCAGGAAGCAAAGCTTCCATTGCCATCATTTCTTTCATTTCAGCATGGTAAGGAACGACCTTCATTGGCCTGTCAGGGCTTGAAGATTCGCCAAGAATACTTAGTATGATTTTCTTGCCTCCGCTTGCTTCGTGTCCAGAGACATGAATCTCACGTTCAAACACGTTTCTGCAGGCATCGGGTATCATAAGATTTTCTTTTTCACCTTTGTTCAAATACACCTCAACACCGCGGGCATCCATTCTACAAACCATATCTTGAATATCTTTTTCACTTCCCGGATTGTTTTTGGTACCAGGAATTGCGCGGGATGAAAGAATTACTGCGCAATTTTCATCAAGAGTGATATCGGATTCTCCCCTAATCATCTTGATAAGCGCAGATGTCATTGAATGTCCAGATCCTGAAAAGCCATCTTCAGATTGAGAGCCGGTGGCAATAACAACAAGCCAATCAGAAAAATCTTTTGGCTTTTTTGGTTCAAGACCATTAAACCTTGCTCCACTGAACATTGCTCCGCCCAAATACGCAGGAGGCATTTCAGTATGTCGTTCAACAACCTTGGCAAATCTGCGCATTCTCTCAAGGTTTGATGCAAAGCCACTAATGATGATTTTCTTGCCTCGAGCAAGACAATCAACAATAATCTTTTCAACATTGTCAATGACAATAGATTCCATTGGAATAATGCCAGGAATGGTTGCATTCAAGGCATCTATAATCACCAAATCAACAGGTCCGCGAGCAGAAATGTTGCGCAGAAACTGCTCAAACCGCTCCCTGTCTTCTGGCTTATAGCCATTGAGCTTGCAATCTGAAAGGAACACAACTCTTGCTCCATTTCCTTCAACCAAGAAACAATATGTTCCTGGAATAGAATGGTTTGCCAAAAATGGAATAATCTTCAAGTTGCCGGCAAAATGTCCGTTAGGACTGATAATCCGTTTATCTTCAGGAAGCATATACGCATATTCACTAGTTCCGTGTTTCTTGCTCTTAAGAAGATTTTCAGGAGTCAATCTGCGAATTGTTTCTCCGTAGACCTTTCCAAATTCTCTCTTGGTTTCTCCTTCTAATCTCCTAATTTCTGCCCTCAATCCCCTTTTTCTATTGCTATCGCTTATGTCAATATTCCTTAATTCTTTCTCCAACACCTCTTTCTTCATTCTATCACTCATCACGCTTGATTCAGCCATATCCCTTGCTACTTGCCTGATTTCCAGTTCCAGATATTGAAGCGCGGTTTCTGAAGCAAGAAGAGGAATCGCCGACTTAAGACGCTTAGTGAGTTTGGCAATGGCTTTTGGGTTAAGGTGGTCGCGATGACCATGACTTGCAAGCCAAAACACAACATCTCTGCTGTCAGCATCGCCAAGTAAACTGGCGTCAGGAAGATAATCCTCTGCAAGCTTTTGTTTGTATTGCTCTCGCTTGACAATTTCACCTGCATCTATACCAAAAGATGCGAGTGTTTTTGCATCTTGCAAAAAATAACAGTTTCCTCCAATCTGACCAGCTCCATCACCAATTCCGCCGATTGGTCTGAAAACCAATCTGGCATTTTCTGGATATTGCATCTCTCTCCTCTTCTCTTCCCTGTGATGTTGTAAGAGATATATTAATAAAATGAACACGACTGCACCATTGCAATCCTTAAAATTATTAGGTCTTGGGTGTTGGAGCCAGTAGCCGGTTCCAGATACTAATGACTATAAACTAATAAGCTCAAGGATTGGCCCCTCTGGATGAGGGGCGGGTGAGAAAGAACGGTAGGAACTTCTAGAACGCCGAGACGACCTCCGCAGCGTAGTTGGCCGAGGCCTCGTGCGAGCTGGACGTCACGGAAACGAAAAGCGCAATAGCGCAGAAGAGAACGACTGTCACTACGAGCGTTGCGATGTACTTCATGATTTACTCCTTAGGGTTTTGAACACCAACCATCTTTTGTCCACCATGGACTTTGACAGTAGGCGCTACTCAATGTGGGTGAGGCCGATGCAAACGCCGAGACAGTAGGCGGGCTGGAGTGGAAGTGGGGCGTCGCCCACGCGATTTCCGTACTCATCCTTCTGCCACCGCATCTGTGGCTTGCCGTCAAGGTGGAACAGTGGAGTGCGCTCATTGCAGTTGATGCTGACCGCGCTCTGTCCTTCCACTGGCTCGCTATCCTTGAAAACTGGATTCTTGGACACCATGGTTTGCCACAACGTTGTCTTGCACATCTGGTGAAGCGCTACGACGTTTTCGTCATAATCCTGAGCGTCATCCCAGTGTTCTATATCTTCCTTACGAAGAAAGGTGAACCGAACAATGTGCCGAGGAGGGCGAAAGCTTCTGTGCCAAGGCACAGGAACTTCGCGCTCTTGACGAAATGCGCCAACCAACTCAAATCCCGAATCCATAAGCCCGACGCAAATCTCGCCAAGCAAGACGTTTTTTGTTGACGGAATAACCAAATCGCCATTTCCGCTGTAGTTTCTGCGGGCAACTTGATGTTCGAATGTATCTTCATAACACAAAACTGAACTCGGAATGAAATCTTCTCTTCTGCAGTTGAACTGAATACTAACTCTCCGAACACCCTGGTCTAACTGTAACATTGCGCGCCTCCTCTTCGTTCCTTTCCCCCTCACACGTTTGCGTGTAAGGGGCTTTATTTTTTTGTTAAGAACTTTTCCTCCCACCTCTTAAATGTAGAATTGATAGTCAACGAGTTATGGTGTTGATTATTCTTCATTCAAAGGGTGGTATCCTGTTTTTGGGTGATGGGTAAACAGGAAACCCGAAAGAACTATTTGGTGGGATTGGACTATCGGCCGAGGTGGAATCGCTCGCCGTTCACCACGACCTCGGTGAGGACGAGACGACGAGAAGGAAGGTCTCTATCATCAGAGGGTACTCCGTGGTGTCCGCCGATTTTACTGCGATGGCGACGACCGTCGTTCTTGCGACGGCGAAGGGTCGAACACCTCTTGCCGCACTTTCGCGTCGATTCTTCTGTCACCCAAACCTCGTCGATGTCATCGTCGATGTCGTCGTCGGTGTCGTTGCTCTCCTCACTCTGGAACAGCCAATCGCACACCAGGAGATTCTTCCAGGGTCCCGTGTAGCGAAACCTGTCCGGGAGAACTCCTGAATACTCCAGGATTTC
>JAYEKT010000002.1:0-4137 GCA_034716735.1 Patescibacteria group bacterium | reverse complement strand
CGTCGATGTCGTCGTCGGTGTCGTTGCTCTCCTCACTCTGGAACAGCCAATCGCACACCAGGAGATTCTTCCAGGGTCCCGTGTAGCGAAACCTGTCCGGGAGAACTCCTGAATACTCCAGGATTTCATCGTCCTGACCCGGAAAAAACTCCTTCGCTACCATCTGCAGCTGGGTCGTTGGCACAAATCCGCCCATGCTTTTCTCCCTTTCTATATTGAGCGCCGACCGTCAAAAGACAACTGGCGCTACGTTCACTTCCCAAATCTGGGGGCAAGTTACGGTCAATGTGTTTTTTTGTGTAAAGAACATAATGATTTTAGACCGTGTTTTGCTTAGCCCTCCAGATTTGGGGGGTGAATTAAGGATTTTACCCCAGCACCACGTAAGATGCGGGGTTATTTTACCTTTTTCTTCTTATTTTTAATGGAGGTAAAATAAAAAGACCGTGATTCTTATTATAGAAATACGGAAGGCAAGGCCTATCTATGACACATGGTCTGACAAGCTTATGTACCAAAGCAAGTGTCTACAAGAGTGGATACCCCTATAAAACTCCTCCAATACGGTTCCCCACTTTTCTGCAGACAAACACGATTTAATTCCTCTAAAAGAGGAACTGACGCAGAAAAGTGAGGATTTGCCCTCCAAATTTCTAAAATAAGAAAATCTGGTCTTTTTGATATTTTCAAGGTTCTTTACACGTGATACTTGTTCACAAGTTATCCACAACTATTTATTGTATAACATATTACTATAGCACATATTGAAACTTTTGTCAAGAGGGTAATTGCTAATTGTTGATTGCTGATTATTTTTGGCTAATTTTAGCTAAAATTGTATACTAAAAAACAGCCAATTTTGGCTGTTTTCGTGTGTCATTCCGAGTCGCAACAAGGAATCTCGCGGGAGCCACAGCGACCCGCGCGGGTCACCCTGTGGGGTTCCCGCGGGATTCTTCGTCGCCTGTGGGCTCCTCTGAATGACAAACTATCTAATAAGCAACCCCACAATAAGAAGCGCCACTATATTCAAAATCTTAATCATTGGGTTGATGGCAGGACCAGCAGTATCTTTATATGGATCCCCTACTGTATCACCAGTTACAGCTGATTGATGCGCAAGTGACCCTTTTCCACCAAAATTACCCATTTCTATGTATTTCTTGGCATTATCCCAAGCTGCCCCTCCTGTTGTCATTGAAATAGCTACAAATATACCTGTTACGATTGAACCTACCAAAAGCCCGCCTAAAGCAAGAGGGCCGAGCAAAAATCCCACTAAAATAGGCGCAAGAACTGGAATTAAAGCTGGAACTATCATTTTTACAATAGCGTTTTGAGTTACAATATCAACACATTTAGCATAATCTGGCTTAGTTTGACCTTCCATAATTCCTCTTATTTCTCTAAACTGACGTCTAACTTCCTGAACAACACATCCAGCCGTCTTTCCAACAGCTTCCATTGCAAAAGCCGCGAATAAATAAGGTAAAAGTCCACCTATAAATAGACCCACTAAAACCATTGGATCTTCTAATGTAAACACTAAATCTCTACCTTTATCTATAATCTCCTGCGTATATGAGGCAAAAAGCACAATTGCGGCCAGTCCTGCTGAAGCTATTGCATACCCTTTTGTGACTGCTTTTGTTGTGTTCCCCACTGCATCAAGCGGATCTGTGATATTGCGAACATCTTCTGGAAGACCCGCCATTTCAGCAATTCCGCCTGCATTATCTGTAATAGGCCCATAAGCATCAATTGTTACAATTATGCCTGCAAGTGAAAGCATACTCATTGCCGCAATTGCTATTCCATAAAGCCCAGCTAAGTAATACGCGCCTAAAATCCCTCCAACTATGACTAAAATAGGCAAAGCAGTAGATTTCATAGATACGGCTAAACCTGCGATAATATTGGTTCCATGACCAGTTTCAGAGGCCTTTGCAATCTGTTTTACAGGCCCAAACTGTGTTCCAGTGTAATATTCAGTAATAACTACGATTAAGCCAGTTACGACTAAACCAATCAAAGATGCTAAATATAGGTTTAAAACTGAGTATTCCAAGCCCCTCATCATAAAGTAGGTTATAGGGTAAAATAGGCCTGCGGTTAACACACCTGCAAGAGCCATTCCTTTATAAAGCGCGCCCATAATCCATTTTTTCTTCCCAAGACGAATTGCAAGCGTACCGACAATTGAAGAGATTATTGCAACTCCGCCTAAAACCAAAGGATAAAGAAGAGCATTTTCAACGTCTTTAAACACCAAACTCCCTAAAATCATTGTAGCCACAGCGGTTACAGCGTATGTTTCGAATAAATCTGCTGCCATTCCTGCGCAATCACCCACATTATCACCCACATTATCAGCAATTACAGCTGGATTTCGAGGATCATCTTCAGGAATACCTTTTTCTACTTTTCCGACTAAATCTGCTCCTACATCAGCTGCTTTTGTAAAGATTCCACCGCCTAAACGGGCAAACACAGAAATCAAGCTACCCCCAAACCCCAAGCCAATTAATGCCTTAAGAGTTACGTTTAAATCACCAGTTAATTGATAAACCAAAGCGTAAAATCCGGCTACGCCTAAAAGACCAAGACCAACGACCAAAAGACCTGTTACAGCGCCACCTTGAACAGCCACATTCATTGCTTGTTTCATACCTGTTTTAGCTGCTTGCGCAGTTCTAACATTGGCGCGAACAGAAACATGCATACCAATAAAGCCGGCTAAAGCAGAAAGAACTGCCCCAACCAAAAATCCTACGGCAACATATAGGCCTAAACCAATCCAAAGTAGGGCAAAAACAACAACGCCGATTAAGGCAATTGTTTTGTATTGTCTGGTCAAATATGCCTTAGCGCCTTCTTGAATAGCGCGAGCTATACCTATCATCTTGCCTTCACCTGCTGGTTTTTTAAGAATAATCTTAACGAGGATGAATCCGTAGATAATTGCGATAACGGCCGCGAGTAATGAAAAGGCGATGGAGTAAAAATACATATGTATTAATTTCTAACAAAATGTCTAATTCTTAAATTTCCAATTCCAAAACAATTTTGGGTATTTGGCATTGGATATTTGAAATTTTATTAGGAATTAGTTATTAGTAATTAGGAATTTAAACTGTTTTTAAGTGAATACAATGAAAATTATAACACACCGCCTTCCACTTGACAACCCTTTTTTATTCCCAACACCCTATTGACTTTTGCTCAAAAATATGCTATAATATATGGGTAAATTGATTCAGGAGGATCCCGTAATATGGGATTCTTTTTAGTTAAAGTGCCTTTGCATTTTACTACTAAATTACGAAAAAATATCGAAATTACGAAAATTTTTATGAAAATAAGGCAAGTAAAACTAAATACAACCGATAGATTGCTGGTCGGAATTATAGGGATAGCGCTTGTTTGTGATTTAATCTTTCCAAAAATTGCTATTGCAAAAGAGCCGATAGTTGTAGCCGAAGAGCCAGAAAAAATTTGTGTTACTGTGCCACGTGAAATTTACTGTGGAAATATAGATTCTTTTGAACTCCCGTCTTTGACTCTTTCAAAAGATGTTCCTTTGCGAACTTTTTGGGTTTATGTAACAGCATATTCTTCAACTCCAGACCAGACAGATGACACTCCGTTTATTACAGCAAATGGTTCGCATGTCCGCGACGGAATAGTTGCAACAAATATCTTAAAATTTAAAACTCGTATTAAGTTTCCTGATGAATACGGCGACAAGTGGTTTACTGTTGAAGATAGAATGAATAGCAGATATAACAATAAAAATAGAATGGACATTTGGATGGAAACTCGCGAACAGGCAATCCAATTCGGCGCCAGATGGCTGGAAGCAGAGGTATATTAAGCCGCTAATAGCGACAAAAACCGTGATTCCATAGTCCCCGCAGGGCTGTGAAGCCACCGAATCTCCCGAGGGGAGACAGAACAACGTTGAAAATTAAAATAAGTCGATCACACGATCGACTTATTTTAATGGAGGCCACGGTCGGATTCGAACCGACGATAAGGGCTTTGCAGGCCCCTGCCTTACCACTTGGCTACGTGGCCATAATTAATTTATATCTTATTATACTGCAAAAATCAAATAAAGTCAAGGTTAAATAAATA
>JAYEKT010000001.1:13460-22682 GCA_034716735.1 Patescibacteria group bacterium | reverse complement strand
ACATGCGTGTTAAAACCTAAATACGTAAATAGTATTTACGTATTTAAACTATTTCATTGCTACAACATTTAAATTTAGTACCACATCTTTCCCACTCAACTTAATATTTGCGCTATGTTCTCCTAATCTTTTTATTGGTTTTGGGATAATAATCTGCTTATCTGGAATTTTATAACCGCTACTTTGCAGAGTTTGAGAAATTATTTGCGATGTTACTGAACCATAGAGTTTATTCTTCTCCCCCATCTTCATTGGAACTTCAAGATTTATTTCCTGTAAACCATGCGCAAGTTTGTTTTGTTCTTTTTTGTTTTTTGATTTTCTTATCTCTTTAGTTCGCGCTCTCATCTCAATTTCTGCAAGTGTTCTTGCAGTGGCAATTTTTACCAAACTGTTTGGCAATAAAAAATTTCGCGCATATCCATCTGCAACATCCTTCACTTCACCTGCTACCCCTAATTTTTTTATCCCCCTTAATAAAATTACTTTCATAGATTTTTTATTAAGTTTACGGCTTTTTTTAATACTTTTTCTACATCTTTATAACTAGAAAATTCTAATGCTTTATCCACAGATACCCATTTCACTTCTTGTATTTTCTCATATTTCTGCGGCTTTGCAACAGCATCCACAGGCGCTTCCATTAAATAATAATAAACAAATTTATGGATTGTTTTTCCTTTTTCTTTAAAAACATCTTTGAACCAGAAATCAATTTTTCCTAAATAATCTATTACTTTTAGATTTTTGAAACCTGTTTCCTCTTCTGTCTCGCGCAAAGCAGCCAATTCGCTTTTCTCGCCTTTTTCAGCATGCCCTTTAGCAAATGTCCATTTATTGAATGGGTCAAGTATAAAAGCAATAAACAAACCTTTTTTGGTTTTTTTAAACACTATTCCGCCAGCAGATACTTCTATTTTCACTTGTTTCTTCATTGGCTTAAAATTTCCATTGCTTTCTCCATCTGTGGATCTAAATCCGCGTTAAAATCTTCTTCTGTCAAATCAACCTCAATATCAGGCGCGACTCCTTCATCTTCAATAGAACGTTTATTTGGTGTAAGCCATTCAGCAATAGTAATCTTAACCGCCGAGCCATCACGCAATTGTTCATAATCCTGCACCGAACCCTTTCCAAATGTCTGCATACCCACAACAGTTGCCATTTCATAATCCTGTAAAGCGCCAGCAACAATTTCTGAACCCGAGGCCGAACCTTGATTTACAAGAACTACTGTTGGAATTCCTTTAAGCTGTCCTCTTGCCACTGAACGATATTCTGTAAACGAACCTGTATAATCTTCTTCAAACACCACCACATCACCATTCACCCATTCACCTGTCATTTCAACTGCCGCATCTAAATATCCCCCTGGATTACCTCTTAAATCAAGTATAATTCCTTTAACATCTTTTTTTATTATTTCGTTGGCTATTTTCTTAAAACTATAAATTGTGTCATTGCCAAATTGACGGACAGAAACATAGGCAATATTGCCTTCTTTGATTTCAAGCTCAACACTTTTAACGATAATTTCGCCTCTGGTGATAGGAATTTCTTTTACCCCATCTAAACCGTCTCTCATAATCAAAAGCATAACAACTGTACCCTCGGGTCCGCGGATGGTATCTACTGCTTCTTTAATAGTTATTCCAGCTGTGCTTTCACCGTCTATTGCCATTATACTATCACCTGCCCGAATACCAGCGCGTTCAGCAGGTGAATCTGAAAGCGGAGCAACAATTATTAATTGGCTATTTTTAATTTCAATTTCCGCGCCAATACCAGAAAATGTTCCAGCCATATCATCTAAAAATTTCTTTGATATCTCTGGTTCAAAAAAAACTGAATATGGATCTTCTAAGGCAGCGACAATACCTGCCATAGCTCCGTATGCTAATTTGGCCTCATTAACTGGCTGTTTTAAATGCTTTCTTTTAACTAAATCCCAAACCTCCCAAAACAAACTAAAATCAATATCTTTTGAAAGATGCTCTGGAATTATTTCCTTATTTGTTACCTGACCTGCCTCTCTATCCAACACTGAATTAACACCAACAATTTGTCCAAACGAATATCCACCAACAAAAGTGAGTGTGAGAAATACAACAGCCAAATACACAAGAAGTGATTTTCTAAGTAATGATTTTTTTGGAACTTTAAACATACTTTTTTAAATTATACCACTCTTTTGATATTAGCGCCTAACTTTCTAAATCGCTTATCTAACTCTTCGTATCCTCTGTCTAATATCTCCGCGTTGTTGATTATTGTCTCGCCTTTTGCAACTAATCCCGCAATGACCATGGTCGCGCCAGCGCGCAAATCCAAACTTTTGATTTTTCGACCAAAAAGCTGACTCGGACCTGTAATTAAAACACGATGAGGATCGCAAACTTTTGCTTTTGCGCCC
This sequence comes from Patescibacteria group bacterium, assembly GCA_034716735.1. Classification (GTDB taxonomy): domain Bacteria; phylum Patescibacteriota; class Patescibacteriia; order DYHP01; family DYHP01; genus JAYEKT01. The sequence goes on along the minus strand of JAYEKT010000001.1, from coordinate 20,269 downwards.
ATTTTTTCAAGCTCTTTAATATAGCCCATTCTTCCTTCATACATTGGATCGTGAATTAAACTCGTTCCTTTGCATTGAGTTGCCAAAACCCCAAATGGCGCCTGTAAATCTGTTGGAAATCCTGGATATGGCAAGGTTTGGATATTAAATGCTCGTAAATCTTTTGAAGGTTTTATTAATAAAGATTTTTTTGACAAAACAAAATTCACGCCAATATCTTGAAACGCAAGTAAAATTCTATCCAAATGTCCTGGGATGATATTTTGAATTTCAACTTCTCCGCGAGTTGCTACCGCAGCCACGGCAAAAGTTCCTGCTTCTATTTGGTCTGGAATTATTTTATGTTTTGCCCCATGTAATTTTTTTACACCACGAATTTTTAATGTATGCGCGCCAATTTCTGAAATTCGCGCACCCATCTTATTCAAAAAACTAATCAAATCCTGAACATGCGGTTCCATTGCCGACAACTTGATAATTGTTTCGCCTTGCGCTAATGCAGAAGCCATAAGCGCATTTTCTGTTGCAGTTACTGAAAATTCTGGTAAAATGATATTAGCTCCTTTTAATTTGGTTGCGCGTATAGATGCGCCATGACGTGTCTCCACAACCGCGCCCAAACTTTCCAAAGCGCGGAAATGAGCGCCCAATGGTCTATTGCCAATAATACACCCACCTGGTTCAGGTAAATCAACCCTATGAAATCTAGCAAGCATTGAACCCATAAAAAGAACTGAAGAACGCATTGATTTGACTGTCTTTTTATCCAGAGATTTTAATGAAACGTTATTACAACGGATTGATACTGTGTGTTTTCCTTTCCATACCACTTTGGCTCCCAAACTTTCAAGAATTTGAAGCATACGCAAAACATCAGTAATTCTTGGCGTGTTCTCTAAAACACACTCTTGACTTGTCAAAAGAGTTGATGCAATAATAGGAGTTGCGGCATTCTTCATTCCTGACACTCTTATCTTCCCCTTTAATTTTTTACCACCATTGATTACAAACTTTGTCATATAATTTTATTTTACACCTTAAAATAAAATTTAACAATCAGCAATCAACAATTAACAATTAAATCTTATGAACATTCGCATTCGCTACACATTCTTCGCCATCCTAATTATAATTTTTTTAATGGTCGCGCCGATTGTCGTCCTATATACATCGGGGTATCGTTATAATTTTGTTAAAAATAAAGTAGAAAAAACTGGTATCTTGGTTTTGGATTCTATGCCAGACAACGCTCTTATTTTTATAAATGAAGAAAAACGAAAAAATAAGACCGAAACACGCATTAAAAATCTTCTGCCTGATACATATTTAGTAAAGATAGAAAGAGAAGGATATTACGTTTGGGAAAAATTTTTAGAAGTCAAAAGCAAACTCACAACGTTTGCAGAAAATGTTTTACTTTTCAAAAAATCTGTTCCAATGCAGATGGTTTCTGGCAAAATATCAAGCATGGCTCTCTCAAATGACAAAAAAACATTAGCATACGCGACAAATAACACACTTAGTGTAGTTGATTTAAAAAATGGGGCGCAGACAGAAATCCATAAAAATACATCGCCAATAGTTGACATAAGATGGTCGTCAGATGATAAAAAAATTCTTATTGAAGAAAAATATTATCCTCATTTTAAGGTGGTAGATATTTCTGATAAATCAAATGTTTTTTCGCCTAAAAATTATTTTGGAATTAATTTTAAAAAATTAGAATGGGACAAAAATAATGGAAATTTACTTTATGGACTCCAACTCTTATCACTCAAAACTGGAACTCTTTATAAAATAAATTTAGAAGATAAAAAAACAGAAACACCTGTTCCTATTGGAAATTCTTTTATTGCCAAAGGGGATGTAATTTATACAGTCGAGTTTGTTGATAAAAACGATTTTCTTTTCAAACGCTCTTTTGACGTATCTGACGAGGCAGAAAAAATCACTATACTTCCAATAGGTAATTACGAATTTTTGGATTATAAGGATAATTGTTTAACGCTTTTGCACAAAGACCGTGGCGAATTGGTTTTTATCAATTTAGACAATACAGATGACAACAATATCTTAGAAACTAAAGTGATTGATTCTATGTGGGTAGATGATAATGCTAATAAATTATTGATTAAAAAAGATTTTTCTATTTTAGTACATAATTTTGAAACGGAAAAAAAAGAACTTATTACAAGATATGGGGAAGAAATTAAAGAAATATTATGGCATCCGCAAGGAGAATATATTTTCTTTAGTGTGAATAATAATCTTCAAGTAATAGAACTTGACAGCCGTGGCGGCAGTAGAAATAAGATTACCTTAGTTAATTTTGATGAGATAAAAGATTTTGTTTTAGGTAAAGATGCAGAAAAAATCTATTTTATTGGTAAAGTCGGGGCGCAAGAAGGACTTTATGAGTTGGAGATACAGTAAAGAAAGCTGAACACAAAAATTGTTCATTAAAAAAATAAAAAAAACGGAAGAGGAGGGCAAGATGGCGCAACTACCAAAAGTAGAACCGTATTTGGGTATTACGCAACACGGAAAAGCGCATTTGAGTATTGGTGCTCGCTGGGGTGATGAAGGAAAAGGAAAGGGCGCGCACGCCTTAGTTGGGAGATTGGGTATTAAAAGAGGCGTTCGTTATGGTGGTGGTGGAAATTCTGGACACACTGTTTACCCGCTTCCGGGTGTCAAATTGGCACTTAACCATATGCCCTGTTGCGCAGCGCATAAAGACGGAATCCCATGTCTTGGACAAGGAATGGTTATTGACCCAAAGGCCTTGTTTGAAAACGAAGTCAACAAACTTCACGAACTCGGTTTTTTGCAAGACCCATCACTTCCTTTAATTGATGAATTGGCCCATATTGTTATGCCGTGGCATTTTATTTTGGACGATCCATTTGGAAAAATCGGTTCAACTAAAAAAGGAATTGGTCCCGCTTATACTGACAAGTATGCCCGTCGCGGAATCAGAATGGTAGATATTTTACATGCTGGGACACTTCAGACAAAAGTAGAAGAAATAGTTGAATATCATAATATCTATTTTAGGCATCTTGAGCTTCAAGAGATGGAAGTAAATCCAATTGTTGATGAATATTTGGAAATTGGAGAAAATTTGCGTCCTCATATTGTTGATTTGAGTGAACATCTTTTGAATGCGCTTGAAAATAATCATGACATTATCGGCGAGGGACACCAAGGCGTTGAAATTGGCGTTCAGTGCATTGAATATCCTTATGTCACCTCATGTGATACTACCACTGGCGCATTCTGCACTGGCACAGGAATTCCGCCTAAATATATCGGTAATATCTATGGGCTTATTAAGGCATATGATACGAGTGTTGGCGTTCGTCCTGGCTTTTTGGCAAAACTTGAAGACACTACTGGTGAAAAAATCAGGCAACGTGGCGGTGAGTTTGGCGCCACAACTGGCCGACCCAGAGATGTTGGGTGGCTTGATGTTGCCTCAACAAAAAACGCTGTTTGGAGAAATGGTATTACTGGAATTATTATGGCAAAACTCGATGTCTTAACTGGTTTTAAAGAAATTTTGACGTGCGTCGGTTATGAACTTGATGGTGAAAAGATTAACAAATTGCCAATTGACTTTGCGGTTCGTTCAAGGGTTACTCCTATTTATGAAGAACATCCTGGTTGGGAAAAAGATATTGTTGGAATTACTAATTTTGTTCTTTTGCCCAAAAACGCGCGACGTTTTATTGAAAGACTAGAGGGTCAGTTTGGCGTTCCAATTGTTGCAATCGGAACTGGTCCTGAACCTGAAGATTTTATTTGGAGGAGATAAATTATCAAAATAAAGTAGACAAAAAATGTCTACTTTTTTAATTTCGTAGGCGCGTGATTTATTTTATATGCTTCTTCATGTTTTGCCCAAAGTCGTTCCACCCAATCTCTGTGAGTTAAATACCAATTAACTGTTTGTGACATTCCCATTTCAAAATTATGACTCGCATAAAGTGGCTTCCAACCCAATTGTAAAATTTTCTTTGCTTCAATTGAATAACGGCGGTCATTTCCAGGACGATCTTCAACAAAAGAAATCATGCTCTCTGGTTTATTAAGCAAACTCAAAATCATTTTTGCAATTTCCAAATTATTAACCTCATTGTCCACACCGATATTATATCTTTCTCCTATCACTCCTTTATGAAGAACCGCATCCAGCGCGCCGCAATGATCACTTACATAAATCCAATCACGAACATTTAAACCATCCCCATGAATCAGGATGGGTTTATTTTTAAGCAATCTAAAAATTGATGATGGAATTAATTTTTCTGGATATTGATATGGCCCGTAATTATTGGAGCAATGCGTGGTTATAACAGGTGTTTTGTGTGTCGCAAAATAAGAATGCGCTAACATATCACCACCAGCTTTGGCAGCGGCATAAGGCATATTCGGACGAATTCGCGTTTCTTCAGAAAACTTATTTGTATCCCCTAAATTCAAAGAGCCGTAAACTTCATCTGTAGAAACATGCACAAATTTTTCTATTTCATAATTACGGCAAATGTTCAAAAGATTTAAAACACCAAACGTATTGCTCATTACAAACTCTGAACAATCGCCAAAGATAGATCTATCAACATGTGTTTCAGCGGCAAAATTTACAATATGCTCAATTTTGTGTTTTGTGACAACTTCGGAAAGTAATTTGTAATCACAAATATCACCTCTAATAAAAGTATAACGAGAAGAATAAAGCGGATGACTTTCTACTTTTCTTAAATTATCTAAATTACCCGCGTAAGTTAATTTATCATAATTTACCACATTGTAATGTGGATATTTTTCTAATATATGATAGATGAAGTTAGAGCCAATAAACCCAGCTCCGCCACAAATTAATAAATTCATAAAATAATTACCATTTGACTAATATCTTAAGCAAAGAACCATAAATTGTAAAGATAGTGTTTGCAAGACGGTGCATTGGACGTCCAACAAACTCTTCACCTGAATCAACTGTCAATACCGTATGTTCTAAAAGTTCGCCATCAGTAATCTTACGTGTCTTTTGTATTTCATTGCGATACTTCAACCATTTTATCCAATTTAACGGATTCGCCCAATACGTATAAACTTTTAAAATTTCTTTTATCCAACCACCACGTAAAGCCGTAATCAAAAGCCCAAAATTATATACTACTTCAAGCGGTAAAAGCAAAAAAAGTGTTGGCCATTTATAAAATAATAATTTTAAGACATGACGATTGCGTTCCATCCAATAAAGCTTAGTTATACTTCTTTCAAAATCATATTGATGATAAAAGATGGCATTGCCAGCCATCACGATTTTATATCCTAAAAACCTTAAACGCAAAGAGTATTCTGTGTCCTCATGATAAAGAAAAAATTCTTCTTTCCATGCCCCATATCGCGTAAGCAAGTCGGTTCTAAACATGGTTGCCGCGCCAGAAGCATAATCTATTTCTTGAGTTGCAGGAAATTTATATTCTGCTACTGGCTTGCGTTCTAAATTACAATATCCCATTCCAAGATAATGCCAAGCATTACCAGCGCTATTAATTAAATCTTGTTCTGGATAAAGTAAAATAAGTGGCTGGATTTGTCCAACACTCTTGTCTGCCTCCATAACTGAAACTAATTTTTCAATTGCGTCAGAATGCAAAAAACCATCAGCATTATTTAAAAATACATAATCGAACTTATTTTCTATTGCCCATTGCATTCCAACATTATTGCCACCAGCAAAACCTAAATTTTCTTCCTGTTCCAAAATTGTTGTATGCGGTAAAACATTAGCATATAAATCTACACACCGACGAATAAACGGCGCGGCTGATGGCTCCTCTTTTTTATGAGAATTATAAACAATTAATAATTCCAAATTTTCTTTGGAATAAGTTTGTTCTGCTACACCGCGAAGCGCTAATTGCAGATATTTTTGCGGTTCATCGGACCAAACAAGATAAACAATGGCAACTTTTGGTTTATTAAACATATTTATTTGTCTTTTTCCATTTCCAAAAATATTTTAACCAGCTCCATATATGCACACGCGCGTATCTATTTTTAAACAAGGCATTAAAAACGCCTGGAACTCTTGCTGAAACACGACCATAGACGTGTTGTATCACAATATCGTGTACATAATAAACAAGCCAGCCCTTTTCCCACATTCTACGGCACCAATCACTATCCTCTGCATACATCCAAAATCTATCATCAAAAGCTCCGACTTCTTCAATAGCTCTAGCGCGCGCAAACATTGCAGAACCCATAACCCAATCTACTGGAAGGGTTTTGTTATGTGAAAAATCTTTCATTAAAAATCTTTTTATAATCTTTTTTCCTTTTGCGCTTTTTCCAAATTTCGTACGGCTGTAAAGAGGTTGTAAAAATGTTGGAAAACGATAACACGAGTATTGCAATGAATTATCAGGATATAAAATTTTAGGTCCAATAATGCCGACGCGCGGATTAGCTTCCATAAAATCATACATCTTTCGCAAAAACATATTATTTTTTGGAAAAACAGTATCAGGATTTAAAATAAAATAATAATGCGCTATTTCGCTTTTGATTGCTTTATTGTGCGACTTGCCAAATCCTTCATTTTTTTTCTGTAAGATTATCTTAAGGTTTGGAAACATCTCTTTTATTTCTTGTATAGATTCATCAGAATTATTATCAACAATTACAACGCAAAAATTAAGTCCAGAATCAGCGCTGTCCTTATAAAAAGATAATAGACATTTTTTAATCTCCTCTTTTTCTTTGGTATTTACAATTGTTATACAAATATCCAT
>JAYEKT010000001.1:6994-13360 GCA_034716735.1 Patescibacteria group bacterium | reverse complement strand
TATACAAATATCCATCATAACCATCTCCTAATTCCCCTCCAATACATTCGTCTTGTTTTTAAAATTGCGTGTCTGGCAGAACGTAAATATGAAAAATTTTTAATTATTTCACTCAAACCCTTAGAAACAATCTTGGGATTGGTTAATAATAAATAAAATAACTTTTTAAATTCAAGCCAAAAAATAAATGGAAAATCAAGAATAAAATTTTGCCAATATTCATTTTTATAAAGAGTTCTCAGATGATTTTTATAAGAATGGTAGCGAGTAAAATATGATTGACGCGCTTTGTTTCTAATTGCGTTCAAACCACTTAATTTTTTTGGTCCAGCGCTTGTGCGGTCATGATACGCCACAACATCCAACAAAACATAAGAAAGATGTCCGACATTTTGTAGCCGATAAGCTAAATCCACATCTTCTTTATAAGAATGGTAGGTTGGATCAAAAAGATTACCATCTGGTAAAAGAATTTGATTCAAAAGATTTTTTCGATACATAGCAAGCGCGCCAGAGACACCAAACACTTCTCTAACTGATTTGTTGTAAAGTCGTCTTACTTCATCACTGGCGCTGTCTTTTGCCCATTCTTGTTTTGTAAGCCACTCCAAAGCGCGACGATTGCGAAAAAGCCGAATGCCAATTGAATCAATTTGTGAAGTAAAACCTTCTTTTGCAGAATCGGCCATAACGCGTTCAAAATTCCAACGCATTAAACGTGGGGCAATTGCCGCCACTCGAGAATATCTATCTAAAAATTTAACCATTTCTTCCAAGACATTTGGCAATAAATACATATCTGGATTTTGTAAAAGCATATAAGGCGCGTCAGAAACTTTAAACGCCTGATTATGTCCGCCAACAAACCCAATATTATTTTCATTATAAATTATGCGATAATTAATGTCCGAACCCTCCATCTCTCTTTTAATAATTTCAACGGTTTTATCAGTTGACGCATTATCAACACAAACCAGTTCCCAATCCTTAAAGGTCTGATGTTTTAAAGATGCTAAAAGAAAAGGAAGATAGCGCTCCTCATTGCGCGCGACTAAATTGATGGATAATTTAGGCATATAATTATTTTCTAAAACACGTGGCAATATCAACCATTAATATCGCGATTGGCCTTAACACAGTAATCCAAATAAATTTATATTTTGGTTCCCATTTTTTAAAATACAAAACCATACTTTTTGTAAACCATCGCTGTTTTACTTTGTCTGGCAAATGTTTAAATGACTGTCCCACTCTATCAACACATGAAATTATCGGTGTGTATACAACCTTATATCCCAATCGTTTTGTTTCTCGGCAGATATCAACATCTTCAAACCAAATAAAATAACGGGGGTCAAACGCCCAACCTAATTTTTGGATTATTGCGCGACGCATCAACATAAATGAACCACGAACTGAATCTACTTCCTGCTCAATTTCTGGATTAAAATCAGAATAATGATAATGATTAATAATTTTAGGAAAAATATGTGGAATTTTTAGGAGCAACGCAGTTTGGTCTAAAACATTTGGGAACCGTCTTGGTTTAGAATTTTTATTAAATTTTCCTTCTTCGTCTGTCAGTTTTGGACTTGCGATTCCAACTTCTGGATGCGCGCGCATCCAATCTATGAGTTTTTTAAGTGAATCTGGCGCAACGCGCATATCAGGATTTAAAAATAAAATAAATTCTCCGCTTACATAAGGCAGGGCAAGATTATTTGCCGTGGCAAAACCGAGATTAGAACCATTTTCAATTACTTTAACATTTGGAAATAATCTTTTAATTTCTAAAACTGATTCATCGGTTGAACCATTATCAGAAATAATTTGTTCATATTCCAAACCGCAAGCGCCTTCGCGCGCTGAAGCAATCTGATTTAAAATATCATTCTTGCCATTATAATTAACTGTTATGATTGATAAATCCATGTTTTTGTAAAAATTCGTTAAGCGCTTCTTCGTAATACCGAGCAGGCGGTAATTTAGTGTTTAGTAAAACAGCGCGGCTTGGCCGTTTTGCTGACCTTTTAAGCTCATCGCCAAAAACAGGAATAACTTTTGTTTTTATACCTGCTATTTCAAAAATCTGGCATGTATACTTATACCAACTGCAAACACCTGAATTGTTTCCATGATAGATACCAAACGGCAAAGAATTATTAATAATATATAAAGTTCTTTTAACTAAATCTGGCGCGTAAGTTGGTGAAGTAAATTCATCACAGACAATAGTAAATTCATTTCTGATTTTACTATCTTCTATTCTTGCTTCTGGAAAACTTTTTTTGCCACCCCCGCTTTCTCCAAAAAGACCAGTAAGACGAATTATATAAAATTTGTCGTTTTCTTTTTGCAATAATTGCTCGCCAAGATATTTTGAATGCGCGTAAACAGATTGAGGATTTGGCGTATCATCTTCTTTGTATCCCTTGTTTGAAGTTCCGTCAAAAACAAAATCAGTAGAATAGTGAACAATTGGAATGTTTAATTGTTTGGCAGTTTTAGATAATAACCCAACTGCGTGACCATTAATCTGCATTGCCATCTCCTGCTCTTCTTCTGCTTTATCTACTGCATTATAAGCCGCGCAATTGATAATTAAGCTTGGACGCAGATTAATAATTTTCTGCATCTCACTTTCTTTGGTTATATCAATTTCGTCAAAATCCCAGCCAATGGCTTTGTCGCCAAGTTGCCGCATAAACTCACTACCAAGTGTTCCTTTTGAACCTATTATTAGAATCATATTAACTTAAGCTTATAAAAATTAAGCTAAAATGTCAATTCTAAAACCCGCATGCGAGCATGCGGGTTTAGTACACATTGCAGTCTTGATATTATTTTTACACCACAAAACCGATTTGTTGTTTACCTATCATATTTTTATTATGTTTGCCCGTAAAATCCCCGTTCTCTTTTCTTTCTTTAAAAGTTTTTCTTACTATATGTTTAGAAATTTCTTCTTGAGCAAAACTATCTTCATTTTCATAATTTTGCAATCTATTTTCGGCCAACTTAATATATTCTTTAGAAATATCTATTCCAAGATACTCATGTCCCAGCATTTTTGCTGCCACTAAAGTTGTTCCGCTTCCGCCATAGGGGTCAATCACAATACCTTTCTCGTCATCCATAATAGAGTAAATTGCTCTAAGGGGCAATGCTAAAGGAAATGGCGCTGGGTGTGGATTTTTTCTTTCTGGCGAAAATCGCCATATAGAACTTAACAATGCATGTTTAGATTCCAATTCCTTTCCTATTAATTTCTTACCTTCTGGTTTATATAACCAGTAAATCCTTTCTTCTACTTGCCAAAATCTCCAACCTCTTATATTTGCGGCTATCATTCTATCCCAAACTATTTCTTGCCTTACTGCCCATTTAGTTTTCCTCAACCAGTCCATCGGATGACTCATGTATCCCTTTTCCTATCTGAGTTTGTGATTATAAAAAAAGGATCCACCCGGTTTAGTGATTCTAAAAATTTCGTCCAAAACATCTACTTGGTTTTGTTGATAAATTTTCTCGGATACTTTGTCACAACTGTCTGAATATCTTACGTTTTTAACCAACCATCCCTTCTTGTTTTCACCCTTGTTATAGGGTGGAGATGTTACGCCAACATTAATCATGTCATCTGGAAGTGTTTTTAGAATATTCAACGTGTCCCCTAAAATAATTTTATTTAAATAATTTTTATTCTTCATTTGCTCTTTCCTCTAAAAATTTATAGAAATTCTTAACAATGTATTTTTTATACTTAAACAACTCCTTTCTGTTCAAAAGATACATTATTTTTAATCTTGGACAACTAATGAAATGATTATAATCAAAATTGGCACTCCTCAAAAATTCGCCCGAGATATAACCCTTTTTCTTTTGTATCCTTTTTAAGCCTCGCGTACGTATAGTCTGTAAAATTTCCTCCTCCATTCAGTTTTTTCAATGGCTTAGCATTGCTATTTATGTTTTTTGGTTTTGCTTCACACTGTATAGTTTTTTCGGGATCAAAGGTGCTTTGTTTAAAACCATTATAACCAATTTTGCTTTCCTTGTGTTTATATCCTGCTGAAGTAACAGTAATAAATTCGCGTATCGTTGATGAATTTTTATCATTTATATACATCGTCAACAAATCCATCAAAGAAGCTATTACTGTATCCTTTGATTTGCCTATTAAATATTTATTTAGATTTCTATGACTTCCTGTTGAATACAGTTTGATTATACTTGCTAATTCTTTGTTCATAAGCTGTTTGATTAATTATATATTTTCATTTTCTCATATTCTCATTGTTTTTGCAAAATTTAAACCCGCATGCTGGTATGCGGGTTTATAAAACCCCGGCTGTTGCGTCGGGGTTAAAAATACTATAGAGACAAAAGATAATCTCTGATTTCCTCTGCATGTCGCGCAAATCTCTTTCTACCTCCTGAAGCACACACCCAAAAACAAAGATGATTTTTCCCTTCTTCTTTCAAGGAAGGAAAATGCATTGGGTAACACTGTTTGCAATACTCTTTCATAGAAATAATATCACCACCATCTATCAAATTCATGTCTTTTGGAACAAATCGATGACCGCCTTGTGAAGGCACAACTAAAGTATTGATAGGAGAGATTCTAAGTATTCCAGCAATATCTCTTTCAATTTCTGCCAACCCACGCGTGGGAGTTTTTTCAACAAGTTCAGTAAGTTTATCTTCATCTACGCCAAAAACGTTTATGCTTTTCCAAGAAACTCTGTCCAATTTTTCTTTGCCTTCGGGTCGAAGAGATAGAAAAAGTTTTGGCAAATTTCGTGTTTTAAATCGTCTCATAATAGGTTGTATATATTGACGACTCTTTGCTATCCGAAGTGCTACTTCTAAATCAATGTCATCCATTCTCCAAATCTGTTCTTCTGAAAGTTCACTATCAAGAAGTTCAGCAACAGCTTTTTGAATCAATCTCTGCACAATAAGAGCGGCTTTTCTAAGATAAACTTGCTTATACATCATTACATAAGCTCTTTGAAGATGCATTGCTTCTATAATCGATTTTATATCCAGCACCAATTGCTCGTCATGCCAATAAATATAAGATTGAATTCTGCTTATCTCTGGCACTCCACCAAAAGCTGTTTCGTATGAATCACGACGGAGATAATCAAGCTTATCTGTTCCTAAGTTCTTATCAAGCACCGCCTTATACAAAGGATTTGTTTCTTCAAAAAATGCCTTAACCAATTCATAAGAAACGCCCATATCTACAATTATGTCTTTAAAATCTTCCAAAACTATCACACCATTTTCATCGTGGGTTCTATCAAAAAGATATTCTGTAATATGTGAGAGTGGTGGATGTCCAATATCGTGCAAAAGAGAATAAACTTCAAGCGCTTTCAAGACCTCTTTGTCTCTCCAGCCCTCGTCCAACCAACGCTGTGTTAGTTTGCACGTCCCAGCGTAGACACCAACAGAATGTACAAAACGAGAATGTGTTCCACCCGGATAAACCATAGAAACTGTTCCAACCTGACTTACGCGTCGCAACCTCTGAAACTCAGGCGCATCAATTAAATCTTTTACATCAGTAACATCAACATCACCAGAAATAGGAATCCTAATCGTCTTTCTCTTTAGCAAGTCCATCTTTTCCTCCCCTTGCTTTTTGTAAAAGAACTATCTATTTTTTGTCGTCCAATCAAAACCAATTGATGGGTCGTTCCAATCAATTCTTTCTTCGTCTGGATTTTCTTTGTCATGTGTTTCGCTTGTATGATAAAGCAAGCCAAATTTTTCATTTCCAATCACTCTATAACCATGCGCAACGCGTGGTGGAATACAAATTAAAACAGGATTTTTCTCACCTGCAAAAATCACTTGTGTTTGTTTAAAAGTAGGAGAATCTTCGCGCAAATCATAAAGAACAACCTGCCCCATTCCTTTTATAACAAACCACCCATCCCATTGTTTTTTGTGCCAATGAAAGGCCTTTATTACACCGGGGTGGGTCTCAGTGTAGATAGTTTGCTTAATTTCAAAAAATGCTTCCTCTCCTAATCTCATTAGTTCTGTTAAAAACCCCCTGTCGTCGTGATGTAATTTTAATTGTTTAATTTTTACGCCTTGTATCATAATTTTAATTTTATTTTATTAGCTATGTTTTCTATTTCGTTTTTTTTATATTCTCCATGCGGCCAAAGTTTTCTTAATCCATCGTCAGCATGACGTGGAATTAAGTGCCAATGAAAATGAGGAACAACTTGTCCAGCAACTGAACCATTGTTTTGGATAAGATTAAAACCTTCTGCTTCCACACCAGAAACAACCGCCTGACTGATTTTTTTTGATATAGTAGCCACCTCACACAAAACGTCT
>JAYEKT010000001.1:0-6894 GCA_034716735.1 Patescibacteria group bacterium | reverse complement strand
TTATACCAACTCACTAACAACGGGCTGGCGATGAAAATTGATGAATACGCGCCAGCGCCAACTCCGATGATTAATGCAAGGGCAAATATCTTTACTGTTTCGCCTCCTAAGAAAAAAACCGCAAAAAGCACTACTAACGTTGTAAGTGTTGTATTTATTGAGCGTCCAAGTGTCTGATTAACACTCTTTTCAACTAATCCTTCAAACTCCCCGCCCCCACGTATAAGATTCTCGCGAACCCTATCAAAAACAACAATTGTATCATTTACAGAATAACCCAAAACAGTAAGCATTGCGGCAACAAAAGCCGAACCAATTTCAATGTTTAAAAACTTACCAAGCACAGCAAAAACCCCTAAAGGAATAATCACATCATGGAAAAGCGCGAATAAAGTAACAAGCCCATATTTCCATGATTGTATTGGATAAGAAACTTTTCTAAACGCAAATGCAATATAAAGTGCAATTGCGATAATAACTAAAATGATTGCTGTAAGAGATTTTTTCTGAAGCTCTGCGCCAATCACCGGCCCAATTGAATCAAAACGTTCTTCAGAAATATCTGAATATTTTTCTGCCATTGCGCTAAATAATTCTTGATGTTCCTCTTCTGTAATTGTTTTAAGACGCAAAACTATATTTTGCTCGCCCATTGGCTGAACTAAAATTTCTCCCAAATCTTGTTCTGCAACCAAAAATTGGATTTCATCAACAGACGGACGGTTCTCGTTAAATTTTACTTCTAACAAACTACCGCCAGTAAAATCTATCCCTAAGTTTAATCCCCAAAAAACAAGCGCAAAAATACTCGTAGCAACCAAAATCGCTGAAATCGTGAACCAAATTTTTCTTCTTTTTACTATATATATCATACAAAACTATACTTGGTCATCTTTTTTAGCGACCCCAAATAACCATGTTCCTTTTATCCACGGCTCAACAAATCTCAAAAACGCCTTTGTCACAACCATGGCAGAAAATAAACTTACTAAAATACCAATTCCAAGTGTTAGAGCAAATCCTTTTACCATGCTTTCACTAAACCAGAAAAGAATTACACAAGAAAGAAGGGTTGTGAGGTTTCCATCGCGAATAGACGGCCATGCGCGCTTAAATCCTTCTTTAATAGCGCGCGACAAAAGTTTGCCTCGTTTTAATTCTTCTTTTGTCCGTTCAAAAATCAAAACATTAGCATCCACCGCCAAACCAACAGACAATATAAAACCTGCAATTCCTGATAATGTTAAAGTGACTGGCACAAGTTTGAAAAGCGCTAAAATCAATGTTCCGTATAATATCAGCGCTATGGACGCAAGCAAACCTGGCAAACGATAATACAAAATCATAAAAATGATTACCAGCAAAAATCCAATCAATCCAGCTTTCAAACTTTTTTCCAAAGAATCTTGTCCTAAACTTGCGCCAACTGACTGCTGGCTAATTAAATCAATATTTACAGGAAGCGCGCCTGCATTCAAGCGCTGAACCAGCACCTTTGCCTCTTCATATGTAAACGTACCAGTAATTACCGCCTTACCGTCACGAATTGCTTCCTGAACAGTTGGGATACTTATAGGAATACCATCTAAAAATATCGCAACTGGTTTTCCAACGTTTCGTTCTGTAATATCTGCAAAAAGTTTTTGTCCTTCGTCATCAAATTCCAAACCAACTTGCGCTTCATTTGTATTTGGATCAAATTGCAATTGAGCGCGTTGTAGCTGTTTTCCTGTAAGTTCTGTTCTCTTCCAGTTTCCATATTGGGCGTTTGGATTAAAATCACTTTCTTTGATTTTTCTTAATAAAATTCTCTGAACATGATATTTATCTTCTCCAGTATCAAATTTTTCATCTGTTTTATAAATAATATGATAACCAAAATCTGTTTCAATAATATCGGAAATCGTTCCAACTTCTTGCGGGAAAATAGCATCTTCAAAAGCAGGCACCATCATTGCTCTGCCAAACCATCCTAAATCACCGCCAGATTCTGACGCGCCTGGTTCGGTGGAATTTTCACGAGCCAATTGTTCAAAATTTTCCGACGTAGCTTGAGATTTTAATTCTTCTATTTTTTCTCGCGCTTCATCTTTTGATGTAGTTTCTTCACATAATTGAGCGCCTTCATAACAAATTAAAATATGCCGCGCCTGAACTTCTTTATTTTCAATTTCTAAAAGTTTTAAAACATTAAGACCTTCATCTGTTTCAACCAATTGATTTACAATTGCGCCTTCTTGCGTTCCTGCTGATTCTATTATTGAAATAATCGGCTGATGCTCTAATTGACCGCCAATAAATCCCATATCGCCATCATTGTTTGCTTTTTCCATTCCTTGTGAATACTCGCTAACAAGCATTGACCAATCTTCACCTGCCAATGCGCGTTCTAATGCTTCGTTGGCACTGGCTTCAGCTTCTGTATTTATTTCTTCCATTTGCGCCTGTTGCTCTTCTGTCATTTCAAATTGCTCAACATCCTCCCCATCTTCTGTCCCCTGTTCTTTAAATTCCAAAATTGGTGTTTCGCCAATCATGTTAATTGCCTCACTAATATCTCTAACACCAGCAAGTTCAACAATTACACGCCAAGTTTCACCTGACCTGCTTGTTTGAACCAATGGCTCTGCCACGCCATACGCGTTAACGCGACGTTCAATAACATCGCGCACACCCTCAAGAGAATCCGCGCGCTCATCTTCTTCTAATTCACTTATATCTGCCTCATAAACAAGATGAGTTCCACCTTGTAAATCTAATCCCAAATGAAACGGCATTTCCGCGAAATACGGTACTTTTGTTTTTTCTAAAGCTGGAACTTTGCTCATGGCAAAATTAACTCCATCTGCGCTTCTATTCCATATCACTGGATAATCTAAAGATGCGGCTAAAAAAGCCAAAACAAATAAACCGATGACTATCCATCGAATTTTATCTCTTTGTGTTGGTCGGATAATGCTATAAACAAACGCCTTGAAACATTTATCCAACCATTTTAACGGGTCAAATTTTTTGAAAGATTTTTCTTCCATAGCTGTTTATTATCTTATACTATACCACTTTATTTGACAAGTATCTTTCAAAATGTGTCTTTCAAAATGAAGGATTATTTTTATTTAAACGCATAACAAACTATTTCGTATTTAAACCTGTCAAGCTTTTGTTGCGGTCGCGGTATTTTCTTGACAGCAGTTTTATAATTCCTTCAAAATCTGTGGGTAACTCTTTGTTGTGGATTTTTCCCACTCAAGATGCGCTCCAAGCTTCTCAATCTTGGATATCACCTCATCAAAATTATTAACTTTAAATTTTACTTCAATTTCTTGCATAAAATATCTGGTTAATTTTTATTCTAATTCCCAAGCTACAATTCCGTGTTTTTTAAATTTTTCGCGATAGCCGGGAAAACTATAAAACATTTTCTCTAATTCTTCTTTTCAAATCTATCTTTTCCGCAAACTAATTCAACCACGTCCCCTACTTTCTATCCACAACATTTTTTAAATTTTTTTCCACTCCCACACGGGCATGGTTCATTTCTGCCGACTTTCTTTTTTCCAGCTACAATTTTAGCAGATGTAGGCGCTAATGCTGGCTGATTACTGGATGACAAATTCATCACACGCGGTTGGCCTGGTGTTGGCATTTGATTTTGGTCAACTCCTAAAATAACTTTATAAATACTATAAACCACCTGCTTGTCAATCAACGCTAAAAGCTCGGTAAACATTTTATATCCTTCTCTTTTGTATTCTATCAAAGGATCGCGCTGTCCATAACCCCGAAGTCCAACTCCAGCGCGCATGTGGTCCATTGCTTCTAAATGTTCAATCCAAAGCATATCAATTGCTCTCAACATCATCCCACGTTCAACTTTTCTCATTGCCGACCCATCTTCAACTTTTTCCAACACCTTCTTTTCTATAATATCATAAGTTTTTTTTGCTAAATCAGATAGATATTCTATAATTTTTGTACGAGCTTCTGCATCTTGTAGTTTATCGCCAGCTTCATGTGAAATATCATCCATCTTAATTCTCATATCTTCTGGCACTGGAAAAATTGTACTCATTGATTCGTAAATTTCTTTAAAATTCCATTCTTTTTCATCTTCGCCTGCGGTATGAAACAACACAACGTTTTCAATTTCTTTTTCAACTAATCCCAAAACTTTTTCCTTAAGATTTTCTTCAGGCACATTCAAAACTTCTCTTCTTCTTTTATATATACCTTCTCTATGTTTGTTCATTACATCATCATATTCCAAAAGATGTTTTCTAGTGTCAAAATGATGTCCCTCAACCTTTCTTTGTGACGCTTCAATAGACCGCGAAACCATTCTGTTTTCAATCGGCATATCTTCTGGAACACCCAAAGTTTCCATTAAATTCTTGACTCTATCACCGCCAAAGATTCTCATCAAATCATCTTCCATTGAAACAAAAAATTGTGATGCGCCTGAATCACCTTGTCTTCCACTTCTTCCACGAAGCTGATTGTCAATTCTTCGTGATTCATGACGTTCAGTTCCAAGAACAAATAATCCACCTGCTTCCTTTACCTTTTCTGATTCTTCTGGCGGATTTCCACCAAGGACAATGTCAACACCACGACCTGCCATATTTGTGGCAATTGTTACAGCGCCAAGACGTCCGGCTTGAGCAATAATCTCTGCTTCTTTTTCGTGATTTTTTGCATTTAAAAGATTATGTTCTATTCCTTTGCGTTTAAGCATTTCACCTAATTGCTCATTTTTTTCAATTGAAATTGTGCCAACCAAAACAGGTTGTCCTTTTTCATTTCGTTCTTTGATTTCTTTAATTACCGCTTTAAATTTTCCTATTTCATTTTTATAAACCCTGTCTGGTAAATCCTTACGAACCATTGGTTTATTTGTTGGAATCTGAACAACATCTAATTTGTAAATTTTTGAAAACTCCTCTGCTTCAGTCGCAGCCGTTCCTGTCATTCCAGAAAGTTTATTATAAAGTCGGAAATAGTTTTGAAAAGTAACACTTGCTAAAGTCATGCTTTCGCGCTGAATTTTTACATTTTCTTTTGCTTCAATCGCCTGATGCAAACCTTCACTGTATCTTCTCCCAAACATCAAACGACCTGTAAATTCGTCAACAATAACAACTTCGCCTTCTTGAACAACATAATCTCTATCGCGCTTGAACAATGCGCGCGCTTTTAAGGCCTGTTCAATATGATGAACCATTCTAATTCCTCCTTCTGTGTAAATATTTTCCATTCCCAACCATTCTTCCATTTTCTTAATTCCTTCTTCAGACAAAGTCGCTGCTTTCATTTTTTCATCAATATTGTAATCTTCATTTTCTTTCAAACGTTTTACAAGTTCGGTAAATTTAAAATACATTTCAGTAGATTCTTCTGCTGGCGCAGAAATAATGAGAGGTGTTCGCGCTTCATCAACTAAAATTGAGTCAATTTCATCTATGATTGTAAAATTTAATTCTCTTTGCGCCATTTGTTCTGATGCTTGCGCCATATTGTCGCGAAGATAATCAAAACCAAATTCATTATTTGTTCCATATAATACATCAGCAGCATATGCTTCTTTCCGCTCCACTGGTCGCAAGAATTCATCTACTATTTTAAAAGAGCCCTTTTCATCTCGCTCTTTATCTTCTTCAGATTCTTGATAGTCAGGATCATAAAGAAAAGCGGTCTGATGATTAACACATCCAATAGATAATCCCAAAAAATTATAAATTTGTCCCATCCAAACCATATCACGACGAGCAAGATAATCATTTACAGTAATCACATGAACGCCCTTACCTGATAAAGCGTTTAGATAAACCGCAAGTGTTGCAGTTAAAGTTTTCCCCTCACCTGTTCTCATTTCTGCAATTTCACCACGATGCAAAACAACACCACCAATAAGCTGAACATCATAATGCCGCTGATTCAAGGTTCGTTTGGCTGCCTCGCGACAAACCGCAAATGCCTCGGGCATAATATCATCAAGATTTTCTCCGCCTTTAATTCTTTTCTTAAATTCTTCTGTTTTTTTCTTCAGATTCTCATCAGATAATTTTTTGATACCTAATTCAAGCTCATTGATTTTTTGAACAATGGGCTCTAATTTTTTGAGATGTTTTTCATTCGGATCTCCAAACATTTTTGAAAATATAGGCATAATTATTACTTGGCAACCCCGTTGCCAAGTTAGTCCAACTTAATTAATTTAGATAATTTTTTATTTTCTTTAATAAATTCTAATTGATTTTCTGCAAACTTCTTATATTCTAACATATTATTAAACTGTTTAATAATAGAATCTTTCTGACAAATCCCCTTTTCTTCGCCTAAATATTCTTGCCAACTTGACTTGGCAACCCCGTTGCTGAGTTGATGTACCCGATCATTTAGATTAACATAAACACTTGCATGGAGCAAGTATTCATTAGAATTTATGTATTGAGCTTTAAAGGATCCTTGAAATAAACACCCGCTCCTCTTGTTTCTTTTATTAAAATAATGTGTATAGCCAGCTCCTAATTTATGCATAAACTTTTCTATTCCCCTATCTACTAATTGTTCTAAGATAAAGTGGTAGTGATTTGGATTAAGGCAAAAACAAACAAAATCAACCAACTTATCGGACTTGGCAACGGGGTTGCCAAGTTGGTCCTTGTTTTTACGAAAAGAATTCTCGTATATACTTCCTATCGGCTCAGGGACATTAAATTCTTCCATGCTTTGAAAGAATCTCTGGAAATCATAATCATCTTGAAAAACTACACGCTTGTCTACACCGCGATTAAAAATATGATAATATTCATTGTTTACAAATTGAACTTTTCTAGCCATATTTGGTACTTGGCAACGGGGTTGCCAAGTGGAAACATCTTTTCCTTCCGCTCC